>NZ_JAGTJY010000119.1:0-18330 GCF_018195695.1 Achromobacter sp. Marseille-Q0513
CGGTGGCGGCGCTGCGGCACGACCTGGCGGCCGTGATCGTGGCCGCGCTGCTGGTGGGCGGCACCTTCATGGTCATCACCCAGGCCGGCATGGTGGCGGCCCGGCGCCTGGCGGGCGCGGCCGCGCCTCGCGCCGCCGCCCTGATGACGGCGGCCTTCGCCGCCGGCCAGATCGTCGGCCCGCTGCTGGCCGCCTGGGCGGCGCGGCTGGGCGCCAGCCTGCCGCAGACGCTGGCGGCGGGCGCGGTGCTGCTGGCGCTGTCGGCCTGGGGCTTGGGGAAAATCACGGCCGCGCGCGGCAGCGCTGGGCATAATGCAGTCGACCCGAGGGGCAAGACCCCCTGAGGCCGCACTCATTATGAAAGAGGAGTCCCCAGCATGAAACCGTTGCGCCCCCTGATCGCCGCCCTGGCCGCCATGGCAGCCGTCGTCGCCCCGGGCAGCCAGGCCCACGCACAGGCCGCCGACTGGCCCGCCAAACCCATCACCATGATCGTGCCCTACGCGCCGGGCGGCTTCGCCGACACCCGCGTGCGCCTGCTGGCGCGCAAGCTGGGCGAATCGCTGGGACAACCCATCGTGGTCGAGAACAAGGCCGGCGCCGGCGGCGTGGTCGGCACCAACCTGATCGCCAAGGCGCAGCCCGACGGCTACACCATCGGCACCGGCAACCTGGCGCCGATGGCGGTGAACCCGTCGCTGATGAAGGAAATGCCCTACAACCCGCAGAAGGACCTGGCGCCCGTCATCCTGCTCGAGAACAGCCCGCTGGTGCTCAGCGTCAACAATGAGCTGCCGGTCAAAACGCTGGCCGACCTGATCGCGCTGGCCAAGAAGCAGCCCGGCAAGCTGTCGTTCGGCTCGTCCGGCGTGGGCGGCGCGCACCACCTGTCCGGCGAGATGTTCCGCGAGCAGGCCAGCATCGACATCGTGCATGTCCCCTACAAGGGCGGCAGCCTGGCCGCGACCGACCTGATGGGCGGCCATATCTCGATGATGTTCGAGATGGGCTATTCGGCGCTGCCGGCCATCCAGGGCAAGAAGATCCACCCGATCGCGGTCACCTCGGCCAAGCGCCTGGACGTGCTGCCCGACGTGCCGACCATGGCCGAATCGGGCCTGGCCGGCTTCGAATCGTATAACTGGCAGGGCATCGTCGCCCCGGCCGGCACCCCGGCGCCCATCATCGCCAGGCTCAATGCGGAGTTCAACCGCATCCTGAAGGAACCCGACGTCCAGAAGGCCATCGCCGACACCGGCAGCCAGGCCGGCGGCGGCACGCCCGAGGACTTCGCCGCCTTCATCAAGAGCGAAACCGAGAAGTGGGCCCACGTCATCAAAGCTGGAAACATCCAGCTCCAGTAACCCACGCCCCAGGAGCGCGCCATGACATCCCGCCTTTGCGAACGACTTGAACTCGACCAGCCCGTCATCCAGGCCCCCATGGCCGGCGGGGCCACCACGGTGGCGCTGGTGGCCGAATCATCGCGGGCGGGCGTGCTGGGCTCGCTGGGCGCCGCCTACCTGAGCGCCGCCCAGATCGAGGAAGCCGCCGGCGCGATCCGCGAACGCACCGACCGCCCCTACGCCATCAACCTGTTCGCGTCCGTGCCGGACCAGCCCTACCAGGGCGACGGCGCCCGCCTGCTGGCGTTGATGGCGCGCTATCACGCGCAACTGGGTCTGGACGCACCCGCCATGCCCGGCCCGCAGGCCGACCCGCTGGCGACGCAGATCGAAGCCGTGCTGCGCGCACGGCCGGCGGTGTTCAGCTTCACCTTCGGCCGCATCGCGCCGGACGTGCTGGCGCGCTGCCGCGAACTGGGCATCCTGACGGTGGGCACGGCCACGACCGTGCGCGAAGCGGTAGCGCTGGAACAGGATGGCGTGGACGCCGTCGTGGCCCAGGGCTATGAGGCCGGCGGCCATCGCGGCACTTTCCTGGACGATTTTGACCAGTCGCTCATCGGCACGCTGGCGCTGGTGCCACAGGTGGCCGACGCGGTCTCGGTGCCGGTGATCGCCTCCGGTGGCATCATGGACGGCCGCGGCATCGCCGCCGCGCTGGCGCTGGGCGCGCAGGCCGCTCAAATGGGGACGGCCTTTCTGTCCACCGAGGAATCCGGCATCAGCGAAGCCTACAAGGCCGTGCTGCCCGCCTCCCGCTCCGAGCAGTCGCGCATCACCCGGGCCTTTTCCGGACGGCCGGCGCGCGGCATCGCCAACGCCTTCATGCGCGACATGGACGCGAGTCCGTCCGACATCCTGCCCTATCCGCTGCAGAACGCGCTGACGCGGCCCATGCGCAACGCCGGCGGCCGCGCCGGCAATATCAACGTGCTGTCGCTGTGGGCGGGCCAGGGCGCGCCCATGGCGCGGCGCGAGACCACCGCCGAACTGGTGCGCCGGCTGGCCGTGGAGACCGCCGCGGCCCAGGCCCGGCGCTAATCAGGGACCGATTTCCGGAAGGGCCGTCCGCCGGGCGGCGCCCGCCTCGCCCTCCGGATTGTCCCTGATTGTGAAAAGACTGTTCCACTCGTTGCTTAGCAGATTGTGATCACAAATCGTCGGGATACAATGGCCCCTCGCCGCCGGTTACAGATCGGATTTCCTGTCCCGGCATATGAGTAACAGGGCGCTTCCCGACGCAGCCTGTTCTGCCAGCGCTGCGGCCCCTTGCCCGCGCCGGGCGGACTGGCCGGCAAGCACCGCCGCCGAAACACCCTTTCGTTGCCCATGCCCGCTCACACCCGCAGCACCCCCGAATTCGCCCTGCGCCTGGACGGCGTCGCGCTCGGCTATGGTGAATTCACCGTGCTGCGCGACATCTCCATGGAAGTGCGGGCCGGCCAGGTCGTCGCCATCATGGGCGGCTCCGGCTCGGGCAAGACCACGCTGTTGCGCGCGGCCACCGGCCAGCTGATCGCCCAGCGCGGCACCGTCCAGGCTTTCGGTCAGGACATCGCCGCCGTCGACGCCGCCGGGATGCAGTCGCTGCGCAAGCGCATGGGCGTGCTGTTCCAGCAGGGCGCGCTGTTCACCGACCTGAACGTCTTCGAAAACGTTGCTTTTCCGCTACGCGAGCACACCCGGCTGAGCGAGGCCGAGCTGACCGAGCGCGTGCTGGACAAGCTCGACGCCGTCGGCCTGCGCGCCGCCGCCCACCTGAAGGTCGCCGAGGTGTCCGGCGGCATGGCGCGCCGGGTCGCGCTGGCGCGCGCCGTGGTGCTGGAGCCCGAGCTCATCCTCTATGACGAGCCCTTCGCCGGCCTGGACCCGATTTCCATGGGCATCACCGCCCGCCTGATCCGCGACCTGGCCGACCGCCTGGGCTGCGCCTCGGTGCTGATCACCCACGACGTGCAGGAATCCTTCGCCATCGCCGACCAGGTCTATCTGGTCGGCCAGGGCGAGCTCAAGGCCGCCGGCACCCCGCAGATCCTGTCGCAATCGCAGGACCCCTACGTGCAGCAATTCCTCAAGGGCGAACCCGACGGCCCCGTCGCGTTCCAGTACCCCGAAACACCGGCCTTCAAGAAATGGCTGGCGCAGCAACAGGGGCGCAAGGCATGAGCAATCCCATCTCCACGTTGGGCGGCTGGATCCGGGGGCAAATTTCCGGCATCGGCTACTTCACCCGTTTCTTCCTGGGCATGCTGGGACGCAGCGGCATCGCGTTCTCGCGCCCGCGCCTGGTATCGCAGCAGGTCCACTTCATCGGCAATTACTCGTTGCTGATCATCGCCGTGTCCGGCATGTTCGTCGGCTTCGTGCTGGGCCTGCAGGGCTATTACACGCTGAACCGCTACGGCTCGTCGGAAGCGCTGGGCCTGCTGGTGGCGCTGTCGCTGGTGCGCGAGCTGGGACCGGTGGTCACGGCGCTGCTGTTCGCCGGCCGTGCCGGCACCTCGCTGACCGCCGAGATCGGCCTGATGAAGGCCGGCGAGCAACTGTCGGCGATGGAAGTGATGGCGGTGGACCCGATGCGCCGCGTGCTGGTGCCGCGCCTGTGGGGCGGCATCATCGCCATGCCCATCCTGGCGGCGGTGTTCTCCATGGTGGGCATCCTGGGCGGCTGGGTGGTCGGCGTGCTGATGATCGGCGTGGACGCCGGCGCCTTCTGGTCGCAGATGCAGAACGGCGTGGACGTCTGGAACGACGTGCTCAACGGCGTCATCAAGAGCCTGGTGTTCGGCGTCACCGTGACGCTGGTCTCGCTTTACGAAGGCTGGCAGGCCAAGCCCACGCCCGAAGGCGTGGCCCGCGCCACCACGCGCACCGTGGTGGTGGGATCGCTGGCGGTGCTGGGCCTGGATTTCCTGCTTACGGCCTTGATGTTTGGAAACTGATACGGATTGATCATGTCACGCGAAAAAACCGACTTCTGGGTAGGCCTGTTCGTACTGCTGGGCGCGGCCGCGCTGGCGTTCCTGGCGTTGCGCGCCGGCAACCTGAGCGCCTTCTCCTTCGCGCCCACCTATACCGTCACGGCGAATTTCGATAACGTGGGCGGCCTCAAGGTGCGCGCGCCCGTCAAGAGCGCCGGCGTGGTGGTGGGGCGGATCGCCGGCATCTCCTTCGACGACAAGACCTTCCAGGCGGTGGTGTCCATCAACCTGGAAACGGCCTACCAGTTCCCCAAGGACTCGTCGGCCGCCATCCTGACGTCGGGCCTGCTGGGCGAACAGTACCTGGGCCTGACGCCGGGCAGCGAAGAAGAGAACTTTGCCGAAGGCGGCAAAATCCGCTATACCCAGAGCGCCGTCGTGCTTGAGCAGCTGATCAGCAAGTTCCTCTACGGATCGGCTGAAAAGCAAGGCTCGGGCGGCGCTCAGGAACCGGCCAAGACGCCCGCGAATTAAGGACTAACCGGCACGCGGTATTGCCTGCCGCGCAGCCGTCGCTTATAAGAAAATGTTGATAGGGATGCCCTGATCATGAACAAGCACGCTCTTTCCCGCATCGCCACCGTCGCTGCCGCGGGCGCACTGATGGCCGGCTGCGCCGCGCCCAAGAACCCGGATCCGCGCGATCCCTGGGAAGGCTTCAACCGGGGCGTCTACAAGTTCAACGATTCGGTCGACCGGGTGGTCTTCAAGCCCGTCGCCCAGGCCTACACCTACGTCACGCCGCAGCCCGTGCGCAGCTGCGTGCACAACATCTTCAGCAACGTCGGCGACCTCTGGTCCGGCGCCAACAGCATGCTGCAGGGCCGCGGCCACGACTTCGTCAACACGCTGGGCCGCTTCCTGTTCAACACCACCATGGGCGTGGGCGGCTGCTTCGACGTCGCCTCGGCCAACGGCGCGCGCAAGATCCCGAACGACTTCGGCACCACGCTGGGCGTCTGGGGCATCGGCCAGGGCCCATACCTGGTGCTGCCGATCATCGGTTCGTCCACCATCCGCGACGGCGTCGGCCTGGCCGGCGACTGGTACGGTCGCAAGGCCACCTACACCAGCATCAGCGCCATCGACAACGTGCCGCTGCGCAACTCGCTGTGGGGCCTGAGCGTGGTGGACTCGCGCGCCAGCCTGCTGGACGCGACCAACATGGTCGATCGCGTGGCGCTGGATCCGTACAGCTTCGTGCGCGACGCCTACCTGCAACGCCGCGCCGCCATGGTGCTGGGCCAGAAGGTGGAAGACGAGTCCGCGCTGCCCAACTACGAAGACGACGAGGACGGCGCCAAGAACAAGGGCGCCGCCCCCGCCATGGCGCCGGTCATCCAGCCCGCCAAGTAAGCCCACGCCGCCCGCGCGGCGCAGCAAGGAGAGTTCATGCGGTTTTCATTGTTTTCGACGTTCAAGCGGCTGGCGGTTGCCGGCCTGATGAGCCTGGCCGCCGCCGGCGCCCATGCCCAGACCCAGCCCGACCCCAACGGCCCGGCCGACAAGTTCGTGCTGGCCGCGGCCGACCAGGCCCTGACCGTGCTCAAGAGCGACGGCGCGGTCAAGGCCGGCGACACGGCGCGCATCAACCACGTGGTCGACCAGTACATCCTGCCCTACGTGAATTTCCAGAAGACGACCCGCCTTGCCGCGGGCCGCTACTGGCGCCAGGCCAGCGACAAGCAGAAGCACGACCTGGCCGAGGCCTTCCGCGGCACGCTGGTGCGTACCTACAGCGGCGCGCTGACCCGGGTCGACAACAACACCAAGGTCAGCCTGGTGCCGACCCGCAACAGCCTGGACGGCGACGACGTGGTCGTGCGCACGCAGATCAGCCAGACCAACGCCGCGCCCGTGGGCGTGGACTACCGCCTGGAAAAGACGCCGCAAGGCTGGAAGATCTACGACATGAACGTCGAAGGCATCTGGCTGATCGAGAACTACCGCAACCAGTTCGCGCAGCAGATCAACCAGAACGGCATCGACGGCCTGATCCAGGCGCTGAACCAGCGCAACCAATAGGCGGCCGGCTCCGGCCTCAGCCAGCCTGGCATGCCCTCGCGGCACGCCGGGCTTTTTTTCGCCCGCGGGCCGCGCGACAGCGCCACGCTTTTCAGCGAAATGCCAGAATCGGTAAATTCAGGGACGCATAACCTCGGAACGCCCCGGTCCACGCCGTGGCCATAGGCGCGCCGCGCCGCCATGCGTATATATAATGACCGATTCGCGCTTTGCCGGACGCTCCTGCGCGTCCGCAAACTTGGTCACCCCTCTGGTCATACCTGGTCAGCCCCTGGTCCCCCGGCAAACCGCCGACCCCGCCGCCATGTCCGCAGTCAGCCTCGAAAACGTATCCAAAATCTATGCGCCGCGCTCGCGCGGCCTGGGCAGGCTGTTCGGCCGCGCGCCCGGCCCGGGTTTCCAGGCCCTGAACGACGTCAGCCTGCGCATCGAGCACGGCGAGTTCTTCGGCCTGCTGGGCCCCAACGGCGCCGGCAAGACCACGCTGATCTCCATCCTGGCCGGCCTGGCGCACGCCACCTCCGGCCGCGCCTCGGTCTGTGGCTACGACGTCGTGGCCGACTACAAGTCGGCGCGGCGGGCGCTGGGCGTGGTGCCCCAGGAACTGGTCTACGACCCGTTCTTCACCGTGCGCGAGACGCTGCGCATCCAGTCGGGCTATTTCGGCCTGCGCAAGAACGACGACTGGATCGACGAGATCCTGTTCAACCTGGGGCTGGCCGACAAGGCCAACTCCAACATGCGCGCGCTGTCCGGCGGCATGAAGCGCCGCGTGCTGGTGGCGCAGGCGCTGGTGCACCGCCCGCCCGTGATCGTGCTGGACGAGCCCACTGCCGGCGTCGATGTGGACCTGCGCCGCACGCTGTGGGAATTCATCTCGCGCCTGAACAAGGCCGGCCACACCATCATGCTGACCACGCACTACCTGGAAGAGGCCGAGGCCCTGTGCGGCCGCATCGCCATGCTCAAGGGCGGCCGCGTCGTGGCGCTGGACACCACCCAGGCGCTGCTGGCGCGCGTGGGCGGCGTGGACCTGGAAGACGCCTTCGTGCGCATCATGCACCAGGACGACGCCCCCGCCGTCCGCAGCCCGCAAACCGTAGGGACCCCGCAATGACGCAACCCGCCGCGCCCGCCAGCCAACCGCTGGTGCAGCCCCGCCTGGACGCGGGCTCGGGCTTTCCGACCCTGCTGCGCAAGGAATTGCTGCGCTTCTGGAAGGTCAGCTTCCAGACCATCGCCGCGCCGGTCATCACCGCGCTGCTGTACCTGCTGGTGTTCGCCCACGTGCTCGAAGGCCGGGTCATGGTCTACGGCAGCGTGCCGTACACCGCGTTCCTGATCCCCGGGCTCATGATGATGAGCATGCTGCAGAACGCCTTCGCCAATCCGTCGTCGTCGCTGATCCAGAGCCGCATCACCGGCAACCTGGTGTTCATGCTGCTGCCGCCGCTGTCGCACCGCGACATCTTCGCCGCCTACGTGCTGGCCGCCGTGGTGCGCGGCATCGCCGTCGGCATTTGCGTCTGGGTGGTGGCGCTGTACTTCGTCTCGCTGGTGCCGGCGCATCCGCTGTGGCTGGCGGTGTTCGCCGTGCTGGCCTGCGGCATCATGGGCGTGCTGGGCCTGATCGCCGGCCTGTGGTCCGAGAAATTCGACCAGCTCGCCGCCTTCCAGAACTTCCTGATCATGCCGGCCACCTTCCTGTCCGGCGTGTTCTATTCCATCCACACGCTGCCCGCCTTCTGGCAAGGCGTGTCGCACTGGAACCCCATCTTCTACACCATCGACGGCTTCCGCTACGGCTTCTTCGCGGTGTCCGACGTCTCGCCGTGGCGCAGCCTGGCGGTGGTGGCGGGGGTGTTCCTCGCGCTTTCGATCTACGCGCTGCGGCTCCTGGCCAGCGGCTACAAACTCAGGAACTGAAGTCCATGCTTCCCACTCCCGCGCAAGTCCGCCAATACATCGCGGACGGCCTGCCCTGTGAACATCTGGACGTGCAAGGCGACGGCTCGCATTTCGACGCCGTCATCGTCAGCGCCGCCTTCGAGGGCAAGCGCCTGATCCAGCGCCACCAGCTGGTCTACGCGGCCCTGGGCGACCGCATGAAGGCCGAGATCCACGCGCTGTCGATGCGCACGCTGACCCCGGACGAATACCGGCAGGCCGGCGAATAATGGACAAGCTGCGCATCACCGGCGGCGCCCGCCTGCACGGGGAAATCTCGATCTCGGGCGCCAAAAACTCGGCCCTGCCGATCCTGTGCGCCAGCCTGCTGACGGCCGACGCGCTGTCGCTGGCCAACGTGCCGCGCCTGAACGACACCGGCACCATGCTGAACCTGCTGGCCCGCATGGGCGTGCGCGCCGAGCGCGGCAATGACGGCATGGTCACGCTGCAGGCCGACCGGGTCGACAGCCTGGAAGCGCCTTACGAGCTGGTCAAGACCATGCGCGCGTCCATCCTGGTGCTGGGCCCGCTGGTGGCCCGGTTCGGCGAGGCGCGCGTCAGCCTGCCCGGCGGCTGCACCATCGGCCAGCGTCCGGTGGACCAGCACATCAAGGGCCTGGCCGCGCTGGGCGCCGAGATCAGCATCGAGCACGGCTTCGTGGTGGCGCGCGCCAAGCGCCTGAAGGGCGCTTCCATCCGCACCGACATGGTCACCGTGACCGGCACCGAGAACCTGCTCATGGCGGCGGTGCTGGCGGACGGCCGGACCATCCTGGAAAACGCCGCGCGCGAGCCCGAGATCGTCGACCTGGCGGAACTGCTCATCAAGATGGGCGCCCGCATCCAGGGCCACGGCACCGACCGCATCGTGATCGACGGCGTCGAGCGCCTGCACGGCGCCGAGCACCGCGTCATCTCCGACCGCATCGAGGCCGGCACCTTCCTGTGCGCCGTGGGCGCGGCCGGCGGCGACATCACGCTGCGCGACACCGATCCCGGCATCCTCGGCGCCACGCTGGACAAGCTGGTCGAGGCCGGCCTGACCATCGAGACCGGCCCCGACTGGATCCGCGGCGCCATGTCCGCGCGCCCCAAGGCCGTGGGCTTTCGCACGCACGAATATCCCGGCTTCGCCACCGACATGCAGGCGCAGCTGATGGCGCTGAACACCGTGGCCGACGGCACCTCGGTGGTCGTCGAGACCATCTTCGAGAACCGCTACATGCACGTGCAGGAACTGCGTCGCATGGGCGCCGACATCGACATCGACGGCCACACCGCCATCGTGCGCGGCGTGCCCAGGCTGTCGGGCGCCACCGTCATGGCGACCGACCTGCGCGCCTCGGCCAGCCTGGTCATCGCCGGCCTGGCCGCGGACGGCGACACGCTGGTGGATCGCATCTATCACCTGGACCGGGGCTACGACCGCATGGAACTGAAACTGCGCGCCCTGGGCGCCGACATCCAACGCGTCAGCGGCAAGGAGAATGCTTGATGAGCGAAACCACCACGCCGCTGACCCTGGCCTTGTCCAAGGGGCGGATCTTCGAGGAAACCATGCCCCTGCTGGCCGAGGCCGGCATCGAGGTGCCCGAGAATCCGGAAAGCTCGCGCAAGCTGATCCTGCCGACCAGCGATCCCGGCCTGCGCCTGATCATCGTGCGCGCCTCCGACGTGCCCACCTATGTGCAGTACGGCGCGGCCGACCTGGGCATCGCCGGCAAGGACGTGCTGATCGAGCATGCCGCGCAGCAGCCCGGCGGGCTGTACCAGCCCATCGACCTGAACATCGCCAAGTGCCGCCTGGCCGTGGCCGTGCGCAAGGGCTTCGACTACGAGGCCGCCGTGCACCAGGGCGCGCGCCTGCGCGTGGCCACCAAGTACGTGCAGTCAGCCCGTGAACACTTCGCGTCCAAGGGCGTGTACGTCGACATCATCAAGCTGTATGGTTCGATGGAGCTGGCGCCGCTGGTCGGCCTGGCCGACTGCATCGTCGACCTGGTCTCCACCGGCGGCACGCTGCGCGCCAACGACCTGGTGGCGGTCGAGGACATCATGCCGATCTCCTCGCGCCTGATCGTCAACCAGGCCGCGCTGAAAACGCGCGGCGCGCGCCTGCAGCCGCTGCTGGACGCCTTCGAGCGGGCCGCCGCCCGCAATGCCTAACCCCAGGCCGCCGCGCCCGCGCGGCGGCCGTCGCCAGACCCCATGACGCCATGGCCCTGATCAATCGTCTCGACTCCCGCGATCCCGGATTCGCGTCCGCCCTGTCCAAGCTGCTGGCCTTCGAGGCCGCCGAGGACGAATCCATCGACCGCGCCGCGGCCGGCATCCTGGCCGACGTGCGCGCCCGCGGCGACGCCGCGCTGCTGGAATACACGCAGCGCTTCGACCGCGTGCAGGCGGGCAGCGCCCAGGCGCTGGAGATCCCCAAGGCCGACTGGCATGCCGCGCTGGCCGCGCTGCCGGCCGCCCAACGCGACGCCCTGCAGGCCGCCGCCGCCCGCGTGCGCGCCTACCACGAGCGCCAGCGCGCCGAGACCTGGACCTACACCGAAGCCGACGGCACGCTGCTGGGCCAGCAGGTCACGCCGCTGGACCGCGTCGGCCTGTACGTGCCGGGCGGCAAGGCCGCCTATCCCTCGTCGGTGCTGATGAACGCGATCCCGGCCAAGGTCGCCGGCGTGCCGGAACTGGTCATGGTCACGCCCACGCCCGACGGCGCGCGCAACCCCATCGTGCTGGCCGCGGCCGCCATCAGCGGCGTGGACCGCGTGTTCGCCATCGGCGGCGCGCAGGCCGTGGGCGCGCTGGCCTACGGCACCGCCACCGTGCCGGCCGTGGACAAGATCGTCGGCCCCGGCAACGCCTATGTGGCCGCCGCCAAGCGCCGCGTGTTCGGCGTGGTCGGCATCGACATGATCGCCGGCCCCAGCGAGATCCTGGTCATCTGCGACGGCAAGACGCCGGCCGACTGGATCGCCATGGACCTGTTCTCGCAGGCCGAGCACGACGAGCTGGCCCAATCCATCCTGCTCTGTCCCGACGCCGCCTTCCTGGCCGAGGTCGAGGCCGCCATCGCGCGCCTCCTGCCGACCATGCCGCGCGCCGACATCCTGCGCGTCAGCCTGGCCAACCGCGGCGCGCTGATCCAGGTGCGCGACCTGGACGAAGCCTGCCGCATCGCCAACGACATCGCCCCCGAACACCTGGAGATCTCCACCGAGAACCCGGAACAGTGGACCGCGAAGATCCGCCACGCCGGCGCGATCTTCATGGGCCGCTACAGCTCCGAGGCGCTGGGCGACTACTGCGCCGGCCCCAACCACGTGCTGCCGACCTCGCGCACGGCGCGCTTTTCCTCGCCGCTGGGCGTGTACGACTTCCAGAAGCGCTCCAGCCTGATCCAGGTCTCGCGCGAAGGCGCCCAGACCCTGGGCCGCATCGCCGCCGAGCTGGCGCTGGGCGAGGGCCTGCAGGCGCACGCCGCCAGCGCCCAGTACCGGCTGGACCAGCCATGAGCGGCCAAGCCGCGGCCGCCGGCAAAAACACCCAGCTGCCCCCGTCCGGCGCCCGCATCGCCGCCACCGTCCGCGCCGATGTCCGCGCCCTGGCCGCCTACCCGGTGGCCGAGGCGACCGGCTGCATCAAGCTGGACGCCATGGAATGCCCATACGAGCTGCCCGAGGCCGTGCGCGACGACATCGCGCGCGCCGTCCGCGACACGCCGCTGAACCGCTACCCCAGCGCCGACCTGTCCGCGCTGCAACAGGCGGTGCGCGCGGCCTTCGGCGTGCCGGACGCGGCCGGCCTGCTGTTCGGCAACGGCTCGGACGAGCTGATCCACATCGCCATCCAGGCCTGCTGCGCGCCCGGCGACGTGGTGCTGTCGCCCTGGCCGTCCTTCGTCTATTTCGACATGGCGGCGCGCTTCGACCACGCCCGCTTCGTCGGCGTGCCGCTGACCGAAGACCTGTCCCTGGATCTGCCCGCCATGCTGGCCGCCATCCGCGAGCACCAGCCCAAGCTGGTGTTCCTGGCCATGCCCAACAATCCCACCGGCGGCCTGTGGCCGGCCGAACAGGTCCAGGCCGTGATCGACGCCGCGCCCGGCCTGGTGGTGATCGACGAGGCCTACCAGCCCTTCGCCGACGGCACCTGGATGCCGCGCGTGCTGGACCTGCCCAACGTGGTGGTCATGCGCACCGTGTCCAAGATCGGACTGGCGGGCCTGCGCTTCGGCTACATGGCCGGCAGCCCTGACTGGATCGCCGAGCTGAACAAGGTGCGCCCGCCCTACAACCTGGACGTGCTGACCCAGGCCGCGCTGCTGGCCGTGCTGCGCCACAAGCCGGTGCTGGACGAGCAGGCCGCCCGGCTGCGCGCCGACCGGGGCCCGCTGGCCGCGGCCCTGGCCGCCTTGCCCGGCACGCGGGTTTTCCCTTCCGCCGGCAATTTCGTCCTGGCCCGCTTTTCCGGCAAGATGGATGGCAACGCCGTGCATCTCGCCCTGAAAACGCGCAAAATATTGGTGCGCAACTTCTCCGGCGCCCACCCGCTGCTGGCGGACTGCCTGCGCATCTCGGTTGGCTCCCCCGCCGAAAACGCCGCCCTGCTGGCCGCGCTGCAAGAAATACTTAGTTAATCGAGTCCCGACATGCGTACCGCAGAGATCACCCGCAACACCAACGAAACCCGCATCCGCGTGGCCGTCAACCTGGACGGCACCGGCAAGCAGACGATCGACACCGGCGTGCCGTTCCTGGACCACATGCTGGACCAGATCGCGCGCCACGGCCTGATCGACCTGGACATCAAGGCGGAAGGCGACCTGCACATCGACGCGCACCATACCGTCGAGGACGTCGGCATCACGCTGGGCATGGCCATCGCCAAGGCGGTCGGCAACAAGGCCGGCCTGCGCCGCTACGGCCACGCCTACGTGCCGCTGGACGAGGCGCTGTCGCGCGTGGTGGTGGACTTCTCCGGCCGCCCGGGCCTGGAGTACCACATCCCCTTCACCCGCGCCCGCATCGGCGACTTCGACGTGGACCTGACGCGCGAATTCTTCCAGGGCCTGGTCAATCACGCCCTGATCACGCTGCACATCGACAACCTGCGCGGCGTCAATGCCCACCACCAGTGCGAAACGGTCTTCAAGGCCTGTGGCCGCGCCCTGCGCATGGCCATCGAGGTCGACCCGCGCATGGGCGACATCGTGCCGTCCACCAAGGGCGTGCTGTAACGTCCGCGATCTTCCGCACCGCATCAGGCAGACAGAATTGACCACTATCGCCATCGTCGATTACGGGATGGGCAACTTCCATTCCGTCGCGCGCGCGCTCAAGTACGCCGCCCCCGACGCCGACATCCGCATCTGCAACCAGCCCCATGAGATCGACGCGGCCGACCGGGTCGTGTTCCCCGGCCAGGGCGCCATGGCCGACTGCATGCGCACGCTGAACGAATCCGGCCTGCGCGAAGCCGTCGAGCGCGCCGCGCGCGCCAAGCCGCTGCTGGGCGTGTGCGTGGGCGAACAGATGCTGTTCGACCGCAGCGAGGAAGGCGGCACGCCCTGCCTGGGGATCTTCCCCGGCGTGGTGCGCCGCTTCGCCGGCCCGCGCTACGCGCCCGTCGTCACGGGCGAGGGCGAGGCCTGCGCGTCCGACGCCGGCCAGGCCGGCGCCGCGCCGACCGGCGCCGAATTGCTCAAGGTGCCGCACATGGGATGGAACAAAGTGCGCCAGACGCGCTCTCATCCTGTGTGGGCCGGCATCCCCGACGAGACGCACTTCTATTTCGTCCATAGTTATTACGCCGATCCCGCCGATCCCGGCCTGACCGTCGGTGAAACCGATTATGGCGTCGGCTTTACCTGCGCAGTCGCGGCAGCTAACATTTTCGCGGTGCAGTTCCACCCGGAAAAGAGCGCCGAGCACGGTTTGCGCCTGTATCGCAATTTTGTAGACTGGCAGCCTTAACCCAGGCTCAGGCCTGCCGCTCCAGCCCGTTCAACTCTCTTTCTTTCGCTACCATGCTGCTGATCCCCGCCATCGATCTCAAAGACGGGCGCTGCGTGCGCCTGCGCCAGGGCGACCTGGACGATGCAACGGTGTTCTCCGAAGACCCCGCCGCCATGGCCACCCGCTGGCTCGAACAGGGCGCGCGCCGCCTGCACCTGGTCGACCTGAACGGCGCCATCGCGGGCAAGCCCCGCAATGAAGTCCCCATCAAGGCCATCCTGGATGCCGTGGGCGACGAGATGCCCGTCCAGATCGGCGGCGGCATCCGCGACCTCGACACCATCGAGCGCTACCTCGACGCCGGCATCTCCTACGTCATCATCGGCACGGCCGCGGTCAAGAACCCCGGCTTCCTGCAGGACGCCTGCGGCGCCTTCCCCGGCCAGATCATCGTCGGCCTGGACGCGCGCGACGGCAAGATCGCCACCGACGGCTGGAGCAAGCTGACCCGCCACGACGTGCTGGACCTGGCCAAGAAGTTCGAGGACTACGGCTGCGAAGCCATCATCTACACCGACATCGGCCGCGACGGCATGCTCTCGGGCGTGAACGTCGAAGCCACGGTGCGCCTGGCGCAGCACGTGCGCATCCCGGTGTACGCCTCGGGCGGCATCGCCGGCATCCAGGACATCGAGGCGCTGTGCGCGGTCGAGGAAGAGGGCGTCGAAGGCGCCATCCTGGGCCGCAGCATCTACGAAGGCACGCTGGACTTCCAGGCCGCCCAGGCGCGCGCCGACGAGCTGTCCAAATGACCACGCCCGGCACGCAGGGCGGCGCGCCCGCGCAGAGCGCGCTGACCCGCCGCATCATTCCCTGCCTTGACGTCACGGCCGGCCGCGTCGTCAAGGGCGTGAACTTCGTCAACCTGACCGACGCGGGCGACCCCGTCGAGATCGCCCGCCGCTACAACGAGCAGGGCGCCGACGAACTCACCTTCCTGGACATCACCGCCACCAGCGACGGCCGCGACCTGATCCTGCCCATCATCGAGCAGGTGGCCTCGCAGGTCTTCATCCCGCTGACCGTGGGCGGCGGCGTGCGCCAGGTGTCCGACATCCAGCGCCTGCTCAATGCCGGCGCCGACAAGATCAGCATCAACAGCGCCGCCGTGGCCAACCCGGAACTGGTGCGCGCGGCGTCCGACTACCACGGCTCGCAATGCGTGGTGGTCGCCATCGACGCCCGCCGCGTATCGCAGCCGGGCGAGCCGGCGCGCTGGGAAGTGTTCACGCACGGCGGCCGCAAGGCCACCGGCCTGGACGCCGTGGCCTGGGCCCGCCGCATGGCCGCCTACGGCGCCGGCGAGATCCTGCTGACCAGCATGGACCGCGACGGCACCAAGTCCGGCTTCGACCTGGAGCTGACCCGCGCCGTGTCCGACGCCGTGCCGGTGCCGGTCATCGCCTCGGGCGGCGTGGGCAACCTGCAGCATCTGGCCGACGGCGTCACCACCGGCCGCGCCAGCGCGGTGCTGGCCGCCAGCATCTTCCACTTCGGCCAGCATACGGTCCGCGAGTGCAAGCAGTTCATGGCCGCGCAGGGCATCCCAACTAGATTGTGACCCACCCCGAGCGCTGCGCGCTTCCCCTCAAGGGGCGCAGCTGCGGACCGGCAAAGTCGGCTCCGCGCTGCCCCGCTTGTGGTGCAACGCTTGCTGCTGGGGGTGTCTTTCGAAGGAAGGATGCGGGCGGGATTCGGCTTGTGCGCCGCCATCCGCCTTGGCACCAACTGGCGCAGGCGCGCGTGCAACAAGGTATTGCCGTAAGATGATGGATCCCTGGCGCTTGCGGCGGCCAGCCGGCCGGATCGGCCGGCTGCACGCGGCGCGCGAGGACAACGGATGAATGACATGAGCAATGAACCCGCCTGGCTGGCCGATGTCGTGTTCGACAAGGACGGCCTGATTCCCGCCATCGCGCAGGATGCCGAGAACGGCCAGATCATGATGGTCGCCTGGATGAACCGCGAATCGCTGGCCGAGACGGCCGCGACGGGCCGCGCCGTGTACTGGTCGCGGTCGCGCCAGCGCCTGTGGCGCAAGGGCGAGGAATCCGGCCATGTGCAGCAGGTGCACGAGCTGCGCCTGGATTGCGACGGCGACGTGGTGCTGCTGAAGATCCACCAGGAAGGCGGCATCGCCTGCCACACCGGCCGCGCCAGCTGCTTCTACCGCCGCCTGGAAGGCCGCGCCGACGAGGCCGCCTGGGTCACCGTGGACCCGGTGCTGAAAGACCCCGAGCATATCTACAAATGACCGCCACCCAACTGAACGCGGGCGACGTGCTCGCCCGCGTCGCCGACACCCTGGAAACCCGCCGCCCCGAGAATGGCGGCGATCCGCAGGCGTCCTACGCCGCCAAGCTGCTGGCCAAGGGGCCCGACGCCTTCCTGAAGAAGATCGGCGAAGAGGCCACCGAGCTGGTCATGGCCGCCAAGGACGGCGTGCCGGAGCGCATCGTCAGCGAGACCGCCGACCTGTGGTTCCACTGCCTGGTCGCGCTGACCCATTTCAAGCTGCGCCCCGAGGACGTGCTGGCCGAGCTGGCGCGCCGCGAAGGGCTGTCCGGCCTGGCGGAAAAGGCCAGCCGCCCCAAGGATTGAAGACGGAAACCGGAAAAATGAGCGCCAACTGTATCTTCTGCAAGATCGCCGCGGGCGAGATCCCGGCCAAGAAAGTCTACGAAGACGAAGACTTCCTGTGCTTCCACGACATCAATCCGGCCGCGCCGGTGCATCTTTTGCTGATCCCTCGACGTCATGTCATATCCATGCAGGATATTACGGGTGAGGACGCAGTCTGGTTGGGTAGAATGATGGCACTGGTTCCGAAGCTCGCGGCCGAGAACGGCTGCAGCCCGGGCCCCGATGGCGGATTTCGGATCATGATCAATTCTGGCGTCGAAGGCGGCCAGGAAGTCCCGCATCTGCATTTCCACATTCTTGGCGGCGCGCGGCCCTGGAAAGGACGCGCGGCCCCCACTGCGTAACACGGAGAAACCGTCATGGGTAGCTTTAGCATTTGGCATTGGTTGGTCGTCCTGGTCATCGTGGCCCTGATCTTCGGCACCAAGAAACTGCGCAACATCGGGTCCGACCTGGGCGGCGCGGTCAAGGGCTTCAAGGAAGGCATGAAGGACGCCAACGGCGGCGACAAGCCCGCCGAACCCATCGCGCAGCAGCGCGTCTCGGGCGAGACCATCGACGTGCAAGCCAAGGAAAAGTCCAATTCCTGAGCCCTCGCGGCTTTCCCTCCGGGCCGCGCCCACGCCGGCCCATCCAGCCTTTCTTTCCGAGCGGCCATCGCATGTTTGATGTCAGCCTCACTGAACTGATGGTGATCGGCGTCGTCGCCCTGATCGTCATCGGCCCCGAACGCCTGCCCAAGGTGGCCCGCACCGTCGGCCACCTGCTGGGCCGCGCGCAGCGCTACGTCAACGACGTGAAGTCCGACATCCAGCGCGAGATCGAGCTGGACGAGCTGCGCAAGTTCAAGAGCGAAATGGAAACCGCCGCCCAGGACGTGCAGAAATCGATGCACGAAACCCAGGCGTCGCTGGAAGAACCGGTGCAACAGCTGCGCGCCGAGCTGGACGAGGCGGCCCGCGAAGTCAACGGCCAGCCGGCGGCGCAAGCGCCCGCCGCCGACGCGTCCGAGGCGCTGCCCGCGACGGCCCCGTCCTCGACGGGATCGCCTGCCGCAGGATCGCCTGCCGCAGGGTCGCCTGCCGCAGGATCGCCTGCCGCTCAGCCCCCCACCGAGCCCGCGCGCACCATCGCGCCGCCCCCGCAGAACCCCAATCTGGCCCTGGACCTCGGCCCCGAGCCGGCGCAGGCCACCGCGCCCGCCACCCCGGCGGCCAGCGAACCCGCGCCCGCCGCCAAGCCCGCCCCGCCCTCCGGAACGCCCACGTGACCCAGGACGCCTCCCCACGCGAAGACGGCCAG
>NZ_JAGTJY010000011.1:0-64352 GCF_018195695.1 Achromobacter sp. Marseille-Q0513
GGGCAAGGTGGGCGCCACGGGCCGCGCCACGGGGCCGCACCTGCACTGGAACGTCAGCCTGAACGATGCGCGGGTCGATCCCGCGATCTTCATCGGCGCCTTCAAGCCCTGATTGTCGCCGCGCAGGCGCGCGGCGGCCTGGCGTTCAACCCGCCAGCGCGGGTTCGGCCGGGTCTGGCTGGGCTGAGGAGTGCTGCAGCGCGATCCGGTGCAGCGCGTACTGGTGCACGCGTTCGGCGTAGAGCATCTGTTCGTGGACCTGCAGCAGTTCGGCTTCCTGTTCGTCCAGGCAGTTGTCGAACTTGATCTTGGCGTCGGCGTAGGTCAGCCCGGTGTTGCGCAGGCTGTTGATGAAGGCCTCGCGCGACTGGCTGAGCAGGCGCAAGCCGTTTTCGCCCTTGGCGAATTTCCTGCGCGCGCGGTCAAGCTGGTCGGCGGCGGCTTGCAACTCTTGGTTCAGGTCCATCTTGCTTCATGCGTGTGCCGCCGGCAGGGCGCGGGCGGGAATACGGCATTTTTCCATGAACCGCCGCATCCTGCATTACGGCACGGCGCCGGCCGGGGTTAAGCGGCCGCGCCGTCCGTCATTGCGCGCCTTAGCGGCGATGCGCGGGCGGGCGGCTGGTGGGGGCGGGACCGCGCTCGTCCTTGTGGCGGAAATTGATGCGGCCCTTGGTCAGGTCGTAGGGGGACATTTCCAGCGTGACGCGATCGCCGGCCAGGATGCGGATGCGGTGCTTGCGGATACGGCCCGACGCGTAGGCGCCGACTTCGATGCCGTTGTCCAGCTTCACGCGGTAACGGCTGTCGGGCAGCACTTCGTCAACGATGCCGTCCAGTTCGATGAGTTCTTCTTTTGCCATGGTCTACTCCTTGATCAATGCGCGGCGCCATGCGGGCGGCATGGCATGCCGCGTGAGCGGCGACGCGTGCCGGAGGCTGTAAGCCGGGTCCGGCGGTTGGAACGCAAAACGTCCGGGCAGGCGCGGGTAAGGGCCACGGCATCCCGAGTGGATGTCTGAAATGACGGATACCTGCGCCGCGAGGCGCTGGGGTGCGCGCGATGCGCGGCTTGGTCGCAGCCGGGCGCTGCGCGCGAGGCTGGAAGAAGCGTAGGAACGGTTGCCGAAGCCTTGGGGCAAGAGGCGCTCGCTCAGGAAAACCGGCCAGGACGCTCGTGGTGCGATGCGGCGTCGAAACCAGGTTTTTGCGGAAAAATCACGGGCTTATGTTAACGCAACGCGCCTGCTTTAGCCAGTTTTTATCCGGCCGACAGCCACGATAGTAGTAATTGAACGACGCGCAAGGTCGCGCAGCCGGCTCGCGCCCGCGGACGTGGTGGCTGGCGCCATCGGGACGGCGCCCGGACGTTCGTGGGCGCCCGTGGCCGAATGCCGCCGTGGCGCATCACCCGTTTTGGGGATGCCGGCCGCGGGCGTTTGCGCCAAAGTCGTTGCCAAAGGGGAGTTCGCCTGCTTCCGTGCAATCCGGGATCAGGCGCCAGGCATCGGACTACGGTCGGCACATGACATCTAGAAAGCTCATCGGGAACGCGCTCGCCGTGCTGGCGGCGGGGTTGCTGGGCGCCGCACCCGCGCAGGCGGTCATGCAGGTCAAATGGCGCATCCAGGGCGGCTACTACATCATTCAGGTCTATCCGGACACGAGCTTCCCGGTCGATTGCCAGGTGGGGTGGCAGGTCTACACGACCAGCGGTTTCACCCGGCAGGGCAATGCCTATGGCAACAACCTGCCTGGCAATCGGTGGAACGAGTTCATGGGGCCGATGACGCAGGATGTTACCGACATCCGCCCGGCGGCCAATTGTCAGCTTTCGCAGCAGGAGCGGGACCACCGCGCCAGGATCGATGCGCAGCAGCGCGCCGACGAAGAGCGTCGGCTCGCGGACGAAAGGCAGAGGCAGGCCCGCGAGCGGGCCCGGGCGCAAGCCGAGGAACAGGCGCGGCAGGCGGCGCAGCGGCAGCGCGCCGAAGGGCGGGCGGGGCAGCCGCCCGCCATGGGGGTCCCCGATTCCGGCGGGGTCGGGACCCAGAGGGAGGCCGCCCGCCGCGAGTATTTCCGGCGCCAGTCCGAAGAGGCCGAGCGGCGCCAGCAGGCCCGCCAGCAGCAGGCCGAGCAGGAACAGGCGCGTCGCGAGGCGGCGGCGCGGCAGGCGGAACAGCAGGCGCAGGAGCGCCGCCTGCGTGAAGCGCAGCGGCGCGCCGAACGCATCCAGCAAAGCGCGGCCATCATGCAGGGCGCGGAAACCATCAGCCAGCAGTTCCGGCAACAGGCGGCGGGCCAGGACGCGGCGATTTCCACGATCGCGGGCGGCAGCGGCGGGCGGGCCGAGGGAATCGCCCGCGACGCCGCCGAGGCAGGGCGGCCGCAATCGGCATCCGACATCCAGGATTTCCTGCGGCAACGCGTCGGCGCGGGGCAATAGGCCGGCGCGCGCGGCAGTTTTCATCCAACGATCCTCAAGAGGCTCATCATGCTCGAACGCGATATCCCTTCGTGGCGGCTGGCGGTCCTGGCGCTGTGCGTCGGGCTGGGCGGCTGTACCGCCACGTCTTTCCAGTCCAGCAATCCCGCCTACCGGCTGCAGGCGGAGCCGCAGGACCTGCCGGCCGCTGTGCCAGGCAGCGCGCGGGTGGCGGTGCGCTGGACGCAGGCGACGACGCCCGCCGCGCAGGACCTGCTGCGCCAGTACTGGGTGAACAACTACAACCGCGTGATCTGGAACAACCCGCTGGGAATCTCCGAATCCGACAGCCGACCGCAGGCCTACCAGGAGATCGCGCCGGATTCCGCCTACTACGCGGCCGAATTCGCGCGCCTGCTCGCGCGCCGCATGCCGGCGGCCGATATTGTGCTGGAGCCGCTGGCGCTGGACGTGCAGGACGGCCGCTATGTCTACAGGCCGCTGGTGCGCAACCGCTTTCCTGCGCAGATGGTCGTGGACCTGTGGGTGGCGCCCAATACGTTCAGCGCGGTGATGGCTTACATGCGGGCGACCTTCAGCGTGTCCACGGCGGGCCTGGCGTCCGCGCCCACCTGCGGCGTGCTGGCATTCCAGCCTGTATCCAACATCATGCCGGAGTCCGGCGCGGCGGATTGCGCCGCGCTGGAAGCGCGCGACGTGCCGCATCCGGACCTGATACATGGCTTTTCGAGCAGCGATCCCAAGTTCTCGGCGTCGCTGCCGCTCAAGCCCGGCGTCCCGTTGGAACCGGGCTTGGCGGTGGGCTATCCGCTGACCTATGAGACGTTCACGAGCGCCTATCTGGAAAAGTCCGGCGAGGCCGGATTCAATGCGGGCCAGGATTTGAACAACCCCACGCTGGAAGACTTGGCGAAGACGGTGGCGGATGGGTTGAGCCACATCGATGCTGCTTTGTCGACGCAGGTCGCGTGGGGGAGCTATGTCGGCCTATATGACCCGCAGTTGGCGCAACGCTTGCGGGCCGGGCCGGTTCCGCAGGCAGACATGGTCAGGCTGCAGTTCATCGCGAAACTGGCCGACGCGGAGCGCGCCTGGGTCGCGGTGCAGGATCAGGCGGTGCTGGAGCGCATGCTGGACGGCGAGTTCGGCAAGAGCTTCCGGGCCACGCGGCTGGCCATGGACAAGGCCTACAACCGGCAGCAGATGATGGGCTGGGCCAGCATGCTGACCATGGCCGGCGCCGGCCTGGCCAGCGGCGCGCTAGGCGGCGCCGGTTCGGGTATGGCGGGCCTGCAGGCCAATATGACGGCGATGCAGACCGCCGTCCAGTACATGGCCGACGCGCAGCAATCATCCCAGGCCTTCTACCAGCAGTTCGGCTCGGAGATGGCGGCGCGCCAGCACGTCGCGGAAATCGACTATGGCGGCAAGGTCGTGCGGGTGCAGGCCGACAATCTCGATAAGCTGTACACAGAGCTGGGGCGCCTCTACCAGGCGCGTTTCGGCGCCGCCGCGGCGGGCAAGACCGCGTCGAGAAAATGAGCCGTGGCGCGCCCGCCGGAATCCGGGCGCGCCAGCCTCAGGCGCCGGGCACGCTGGCCTCGTAGTCTTGCGACAGCGTTGCCAGAACGGACCAGAACGGGCCGGGCTGGCGTCCTTCCAGTCGGGCCGACAGCACGCCCAGATGGGCATGCCAGCCGGAGGCCACGTCGACCATGGCGGCGCGGTCGGCCAGCTTGCGGTGGGTCAGCGTCAGCAGCGTTCCTTTGTCTTGAGCCTTCAGTTCGAACAGGACTTCCGATGGCTGGCCGGGCGAACCGCCCCAGGTGTATGCCAGCGCCCGCGGCGGCTCGCAGAGCGTGATCACGCCTTGCGTGGTCACGCCGTTTTCGTAGGCGCGGAAGGGCTCGGGCGTGGGTTCGTCCACCGACGAGAGCTGGTTGTGCAGGAACCGCAGCGTGACGCCGCCGCCCACGCGCAGCTCCATGTCACCGCTGGCCAGCCACTGGCCGCGCTTGTCCGATTCCGTTAGGAAGGCCCAGACCGTTTCGATATCGGCCGGCAGCAGGCGTTGGAAGCGGATGGTGGCGGGGTCCAGCACGGTGCCGTGGTCATTCATGGCTTTCTCCTGTTTGCGGTGTCGGACGCGGGTTCGCCAGCAGCGCGGTTTCCAGCGCGTCCAGCTTGTCCGACCAGAATCGTTCATAAAAGCGCAGCCATTGCATGGCCTCGGCCATGGGTTCGGGATTCAGGCTGCAGACGTGGTTGCGGCCGCGGATCGACCGCCGGATCAGTCCCGCGCGCTCCAGGGCCTGCACATGCTTGGAGGCGCCGGCGAAGCTCATGCGCAGGGGCGCGGCCAGCTCGCCGATGGTCAGGTCGCCCTGCGACAGGCTGCGCAGCATGTCCCGGCGCGTGGGGTCGGCCAGGGCGCGGAACACGGCATCCAGATCGGGGGCGAGGATAGATTCAACCATAAGGTTGAATATAGCGGGAGTCCGATCAAAAGCTCAACCGATTGGTTGAATTAATTTGTAAATGGCGCTGAGGCCCCACGTTGCCGAGCAGACCTGCGTTGCGGCGAGGCCGCTAGGGATTGGATTCGGCCGCTGCTTCCAGCGCGCCTTCATGCCGGGGCAGGTCGTCGGTGATCTCGAACCAGGGCGCGCGATCGGCCACGTGGCAATGCGCCGACGGTCGCACGCCGGGATCATCGTCCAGCGCGCCCAGCGGCAGCCCATAGACTTCCGGCGTCTGGTCCAGGCGGCTCAGCAGGGGCGTGCCGCAGGCCTCGCAGAAGCCGCGATAGTTGCCCGGCGATGAGCAATACCAGGTGATGTGGTTTTCGCCCCGGGTCCATTTGAAGTCGGCGGCCTGGACCGTGGCGCGGGTGCGGAAGGCGGCGCCGTGCGCCTTGCGGCACATGCCGCAATGGCAATTGACGACGTCGGTGAGCGGGCCGGCGATTTCATAGGCCACGCGGCCGCAGAGGCAGGAACCTTTGATCATGATGTCGCCTCGCTCAGGTGTGTAAGGGCACGTCTTCGAATATACCCGCGGCGCGTGGCGCCGGCGTGGCGGCAAATGACAAGAGTCTTTCAGTCGGTTGCCTGACCCCGATTTTCGGTCAATTGTTTCCATCTTCGGGTCATCGCGCTGTCATGCCCCAAAAACAGAATGCCGACATCGACGAACACATCAAGGGGGTCGCGATGAATTACGCCATCGACGTGCAGGGCCTGAGCAAATCCTTCCATGCCGGCGCCAAGGCGCTGGACGACGTCAGCCTGCAGGTGGCCGACGGCGAAATGGTCGCGCTGCTGGGCGCGTCCGGTTCCGGCAAGTCCACGCTGTTGCGGCACCTGGCCGGCTTCGTCGCGGGCGACGCGGGCTCGGGCAGCGTCACGGTCAATGGCCAGCTGATCCAGCGTCGCGGCAAGCTCAGCCGGCAGGTGCGCGGCGCGCGCGCCAGCATCGGCTTCGTGTTCCAGCAGTTCAATCTGGTCGGCCGCCTGCCGGTCATCACCAACGTACTGACGGGCATGCTGCCGCGCGTGCCGCTGTGGCGCAGCCTGACGCGCTGGTTCCTGCGCGACGAAGTCCGCGCCGGCCTGGACGCGCTTGCCCAAGTTGGTATAGACGACTATGCATTCCAGCGCGCCTCGACCCTGTCCGGCGGCCAGCAGCAGCGCGCCGCCATCGCGCGCACGCTGGTGCAGAACGCCCGCGTCATCCTGGCCGACGAGCCGATCGCCTCGCTCGATCCCGAATCCTCGCGCCGCGTGATGGACACGCTGGCGCAGATCAACCGCAGCCGCAAGGTGGCCGTGGTGGTGTCGCTGCACCAGGTCGACGTGGCGCTGCGCTATTGCCCGCGCGTGGTCGCGCTGCGGCACGGCAAGGTCGTGTACGACGGCCCCAGCGCCAACCTGACGCCGGCCATGCTGAGCGAGCTGTACGGCTCGGAACTCAGCGAGCTGCTGCCCGAGACCACCATTGCCGCTCCCGCCATGCCGGGACTGGCGCCGCTTGCCCGCCTGGCCGCCGCCTGAGCGCATTCACTTTTTCACCCGGAGCCTTTCATGCTACGCAGAACCGCCATCACCTTCATCGGCGCCATCCTCGCCGCCGCCGCGCTGCCCGCGGCCGCGCAGGACGGCAAGACCCTGAACTTCGGCATCATCTCCACCGAGTCCTCGTCCAACCAGAAGCAGGTCTGGCAGCCCGTCATCGACGACCTGAGCCGCGCCATCGGCGTGCCGGTCAAGCCTTTCTTCGCCTCCGACTACGCCGGCATCATCGAAGGCATGCGCTTCAACAAGGTGCAGATGGCCTGGTACGGCAACAAGTCGGCCATCGAGGCCGTGGACCGCGCCAACGGCGAGGTGTTCGCCTCGGTCATCGACAAGGACGGCAACCCGGGCTACTGGTCGCTGCTGATCGTCAACAAGGACAGCGACCTGAAGACGCTGGACGACGTGCTCAAGCGCGGCGCCAGCCTGAGCTACGGCGCGGGCGATCCCAACTCCACGTCCGGCACCGCCGTGCCGGGCTATTACCTGTGGGCCGCCAACAAGATCGAGCCCAAGACCTTCTTCAAGACCGTGCGCGCCAGCAACCACGAAGCCAACCTGCTGTCGGTGATCAACAAGCAGGTGGACGTGGCCGTCAACAACACCGAGTCGCTGGAACGCTATCGCATCAGCACCGGCAAGGACGCCAACGACCGCGTGCGCGTGCTGTGGAAGTCGCCGCTGATCCCGGCGGATCCGCTGGTCATGCGCAAGGATCTGCCGGCCGATCTGAAGGTCCGCATCCGCGACTTCTTCGTCAACTACGGCAAGGGCAAGGACGCCGAGCGCGAACTGGCCAACCTGAAGGCGCTGACCTACAAGGGCTTCCGTGCGTCGGACGATCAGCAACTGGTGCCGATTCGCCAGATCGAGCTGGCGCGCGCCAAGGCCAAGGTCGAGGCCGACACCACGCTGGGCCAGGCCGAAAAGCAGAAGCAGCTGGCCGAGCTGGATCGCAAGCTGGCGGACCTGGGTCAACCCACCGCCAAGCAGTAAACGCTGGCGGCGGACCGGATCCGACATCCCGGTCCGCCGCGACGATGCCGCCGCGCCGCGGGGCGCGCCGGCATGTGAGCTTTGTTCTCTTTCATCCCCGCGGAGCGTGATCAATGAATATGGCCCTCCAGGCTTCCCGTACCTCCGTCGCCCCGCGCTCGTCGCTGCCCATGCTCATCACGTGGGCCGTCATCCTGGCCCTGCTGGCCATGTCCTGGCGCGGCGCCGACATGCGGCCGATGGACCTGTTGCGCGATTCCGGCAACATGGCGCAGTTCGCCGCCGATTTCTTCCCGCCGAATTTCCGCGACTGGCGCATGTACCTGGACGAGATGATCGTCACGGTGCAGATCGCCGTCTGGGGCACCTTCCTGGCCATTGTGCTGGCCGTGCCGCTGGGCCTGCTGTGTTCGTCGAACATGGTGCCGGCCTGGGTCTACCAGCCCATGCGCCGACTGATGGATGCCTGCCGCGCGATCAACGAAATGGTCTTCGCCATGTTGTTCATCGTGGCCGTCGGCCTGGGCCCGTTCGCCGGCGTGCTGGCGTTGTGGATCCACACCACGGGCGTGCTGGCCAAGCTGTTTTCCGAGGCGGTCGAGGCCATCGATCCGCGTCCGGTGGAGGGTGTGCGGGCGACCGGCGCGAACGCGCTGGAGGAAATCGTCTACGGCGTGATCCCGCAGGTGCTGCCGCTGTGGATCTCGTACTCGTTGTACCGCTTCGAATCCAACGTGCGCTCGGCTTCGGTCGTGGGCATCGTGGGGGCGGGCGGCATCGGCACCGTGCTGTGGGACATCATCCGCAGCTTCCGCTACGCGGAGACCTGCGCCGTCATGATCATCATCGTTGCCTTCGTGGTGGTGATCGACATGACCTCGGCGCGGATCCGCAAGGCCCTGGTGTAGCGCGGAGGGGGCCGCGTGTCGCGGCCCCGTTCATGCCCCGGCGCAGAGCGCCTGCAGCGCGGGCAGGGCGACCAGGCCCATCAGTCGGGCCGTGTGCAGGTCGGCCGCCGACACCGCCGGGCGCGGCATCAGGAAGTTCAGCGTGCCCAGGCAGGCGCCGTCCAGCACCACCGGCACGTTGATCACCGAGCGCAGTCCCAGCGCCTGGATGGCGGCATGGTCGTCGAAGAAGGCCTGGATCGAGTCCTCGCCTTCGCCCACGAACACCTTGTGTTCAAGCAGGACATGCCGGCCCCACGCCGTGCCGGCCTTGTCCTTGCCGCCGCCCGGCGGGTAGGCGGACGGATTCGAGCTGTACAGCCGAACCACGCGCATGCGGGCCGCATCATGCCGGTTGACCGTGAACAAGGCGTGGGCCAGCGCCGCGCCGGCGTAGGCATCGACCGCCGCGAGCGCGGCCAGCGGATCGGCATCGGCGTAGGCCTGCTCGATCCGCCGCAACTCGTCTTGCCCCGTTGCTGGAAGCGGCGGCAGGGCGCTCATTCGGCGGTCACTCCCAGTTCCTTGATCAGCTTGCCGTATTTGTCGGCGTCGCGCGTCAGCGTCTTGGCGAACTGCTCGGGCGTGGTGTCCAGCAGCAGCACGCCCATGTCCGCCATTTTCTTGACGACGTCGGGCCGCTTCAGGATCAGGTTGATTTCCTGGTTGAGCCGCGCCGTGAGGTCGGGCGGCAGGCCCGCCGGACCGAACGCGCCGTACCAGACCGACAGTTCGTAGCCGGGCAGGGTCTCGGCCACGGTCGGCGTGCCCGGCAGCAGCGGCGAGCGCTGTTCCTCGGTGACGGCCAGCAGCTTGAGCTTGCCGCTCTGCACGTGCGGCAGCGTCTGCGTGCCGGCGCTGAACAGGACCTGGGTGCGGCCGGCCACCGTGTCCAGCACGGCGGGCGCGCCGCCCCGATAGGGCACGTGCACCATCTTCACGCCCGCGGCCTTCTCGAACAGCGCCGCGCTCAGGTGATTGGTCGAGCCCTGTCCGGCCGAGGCGTAGGCGACCTTGTCGGGATTGGCCTTCAGGTAGTCGATGAACTCGCGCACATTGTTCGCGGGCACCGAGGGATGCGTGACCATGGTGTTGGTCACCAGCGCCAGTTCGGCGATGGGCGTGAAGTCCTTCACGCCGTCGAACGGCATGTTGGCGTACAGCGCCTGGTTCATCGTGTGCGTGCTCATCGAGCCCACCAGCAGCGTGTAGCCGTCCGGTTTGGCGCGCGCGACATAGGTGCTGCCGATGTTGCCGGACGCGCCCGAGCGGTTCTCCACGATCACCGATTGCTTCAGTGATTGGGTCAGCCCCTCGGACAGCACGCGCGCCAGGATGTCGGTGGAACCGCCGGCGGCCCAGGGCACGATCAGGGTGATCGGCTTGTCGTCGGGCCAGGCGGCCCGGCTCAGTCCGGGCGCCGTCAGCGCGAGACCCAGGGCCGCGGCGGCCAGCTGTTTCAGGAATGCTTGCTTCATTGTGTTTACCCCTTGCTGTGTGTGCCGGTCTCGATGCCGGCTGGAATCCGATATCCGATGGCCGGGATCTAGCGACCCACCGCGTAGCCCTGCATGCCGCGCGGATTCGCGCCCGCGCGCAGCAGCAGCCCGCCTTCCGGCGCCGCTTCGCGGGTGCAGGCGCTGATGCGGCCCTCCGACCAGGCCGGACCGATCACCACCTCGTGGCCGGCCTGGCGCAAGGCTTCAATGGTGGCCGCGGGCATGCGCGATTCCACCGTGACGCGGTTGCGCTTGAACGCGCGCGGCCAGAACGAGCCCGGGAAATGGTCGATGTGCCACGACGGCGCTTCGATCGCTTCCTGCAGGTTCAGGCCGGCGGCATGGCGCAGGAAGAACTGCACCGTCCATTGGTCCTGCTGGTCGCCGCCGGGCGTGCCGTACACCATGTAGGGCTTGCCGTCGCGCAGCGCCAGGCCGGGCGACAGCGTGGTCAGCGGGCGCTTGCCCGGCTGCAGCTGGCCCGGCACGCCGTCGTCCAGCCAGGTCATCTGCAGCCGCGTGGTCAGGGGAAAGCCCAGCGCCGGCACCACCGGGCTGGACGACAGCCAGCCGCCCGATGGCGTGGCGGCGACCATGTTGCCGTGCCGGTCGATGACGTCGATCTGGCAGGTGTCGCCCACGAACAATTCGCGTTCGGCCCATTCGGCCACGGGCGGCAGGGCGGCGAAGGTGGGCTCGCCCACGCCGAACCGGGTGTCGGACGCCGCCAGCGCGCGCGTTGCCGCGTCCAGGTCGGGCAGGCGCGGCGACCGTCCCTCGGGCTGGCCGGGACGCCAGTCGGGGCAGGCGGTGTCATTGATCAGCGCCGCGCGCGTGCGCGCGTAGGACTCGCTCAGCAGCGCCCGCAAGGGCACGTCCACGAAGGCGGGATCGCCGTACCAGGCGGTGCGGTCGGCGAAGGCGAGCTTGGCGGCTTCGGCGATGCGATGCACGAACTGCGGCGATTCCGGGTCCAGCCCGTCCATGCCCAGGTGGCGCAGGATGGCCAGCTGTTGCAGGTGCGCGGGGCCTTGCGACCAGGGGCCGCATTTGGCGACGGTGTAGCGGCCGTACTGCACGGTCGCCGGCTCGTCGTAGCCGGGCCGCCACTGCGCGAGGTCGGCCTTGCGTAGCAGGCCGTGGTTGCGCTGGCCCGTGGTGTCGCGCACGGCCGCATGCGTGTAGTAGGCGTCGATCTCGTCGGCGACGAAGCCTTCGTGCCAGATATGCAGCGCGGCCTCGATGCGGCCGCGGCGGTCCCGGCCCGCGGCCTGCGCCTGTTCCACGATGCGTGTGTAGGTGGCCGCGATGGCGGGCGTGCGGAACAGGGCATCCGGCGCCGGCGCGCGGCCATTGCGCAGCCAGACCTCGGCCGAGCTGGTCCATTCGTCGCGGAACAGGGCCTGCACCGCCAGGATGGCCTGGGAGATGCGCGGCACCAATGGAAAGCCGTCGCGGGCATAGGCAATGGCAGGCGCGAGCACGTCGGCCAGTTCCCAGGTGCCGTAGTCGCGCAGCAGCGTGAGCCAGGCGCTGAAGGCGCCGGGCACGGTCGCCGGCAAGAGGCCAATGCCGGGCACCAGGTCCAGACCCAGGCCACGGAAATAGGCCGGCGTCGCCAGCGCGGGCGCCGGTCCCTGGCCGCATAGCGCGCGCATGCGCTGCTCGTCTTCGCTCCAGAACAGGATCGGCACCTCGCCGCCGGGGCCGTTCAGGTGCGGTTCGACGATCTGCAGCGCGAAGCCGCCCGCCGCCGCGGCGTCGAAGGCGTTGCCGCCGCGTTCCAGCACGCCCATGGCGACCTGCGAGGCGAGCCAGTGCGTGGAGGACACCACGCCGAAGGTGCCGCGGATTTCGGGGCGGGCGGTGAATGCGGAGGACATGCCGGTCTGCGCCTGAAGGTGGGGACCAGGCCAGTATAGGAGTGTGAAATAACTGCGCGTATATTTATTGGCATATATGAATAACCATATGGCTATAGGAGGCCTGCATGGATTGGGATGGCGCGCGGCTGGGCAACCGGCTCAAGCCCAGGCATCTGCGCCTGCTGGCCGACATCGCCCGGCTGGGGTCGCTGACGCGCGTGGCTGCGGCGGCGGGCATCAGCCAGCCGGCCGTGACCAAGGCGCTGGCGGAACTGGAAGACATCTTCGGCGCGCCGCTGTTCGAACGCACGGGACGGGGCCTGCGGCCGACGCCGCTGGGCGAGCTGGCGCTGCTGCGCGCCGGCCGCATGCGCCACGACCTGGAACTATGGGCGCGCGAGATCGCGTCGGTGCACGAGGGGCGCTCGGCCCATCTGCAGGTGGGCGCGGTGCCCTATGTGTCGGCGGCCTTGCTGAGCACGGCCGCCAGCGGGCTGTACCGGCGGCACGGCGCGACCCTGACCCTGCATCGGGCCACCACCGATCAGCTGGTGCCGATGCTGCGCGGGCATGAGCTCGACTGCGTCATCAGCCGGGCCACCTCGACACTGGTGGCGGACGACCTGACGCACCATGTGCTCTACCGCCAGCGGCCGTGCCTGGTCGCCCATGTGGCATCGGCGCGGCGGCTTGCCCGCCGCGAATCCGACTGGGCGGCCGTGGCTGGCATGGACTGGGTCTTGCCGGCATCCGGCACGCCGACCCGCCGGCTGATCGCCGAGCATTTCATCAACGCGGGCCTGCGCGCGCCCGCGCCGGTGCTGGAAGCCTACTCGACCGATGTGATTGAAGACATGCTGGCGGCCGACGAGACGCTGGTTTCCGTGTTGCCGGACGACATCGCGGCGGAGGTCTGTCAGCACGGCAAGCTGGGCGGGGTGCCCTGGGATTTCGGCTGGGAGCTGCCGCCCATCAACCTGATCCGGCGCCGCGAGGCCCGGGCGCTGGTGGCGGAAGAGGCGTTCGCCGCCATCCTGCTGGAATGCTGCGCGGGGCAGAAGCGCCAGGGGCCTGGTCCCGGGCCTTAGCGTGGGGCCGCCGTGGTCGCGGTGACGGCCGCCTTCGGCGCGCCGGGCAGGACCGAGCGGACCTGGTCCAGCAGGGCCGCCGCCGCGACGTCGGGCGCCTCGTTGTTGTCCAGCCGTATCAGCCGGCACCCCTCGGGCACCGGAAATTCCTGGGCGGCGCGCGTCAGCCGCTGCGCGATGTCGGCTTCGCTTTCGCGGCCGCGTCCGGCCAGCCGGCGCGCCAGCAGCGCGGGGGCGACACGGATTTCCACGGCGGTCAGCGCCGGATAGCGCGCATGCGCCTGTGGCAGGTGCGCGCGCGAACCGTTGACGATGACCACGGCGCCGCCGGCCAGCCAGGCATCCATTTCCACGCCGATGCCGTAGCGCAGGCCGTGGCTGGACCAACGCAGCGCGAAACCGCCAAGCGCCTCGCGCCGCGAGAATTCATCTTCCGAGAGACGCAGCGCGTCTTCGCTGGCGCCGCTGTCGCGCGTGATGTAGCGATGCGCGACGATGACGGGTTCGTCCGCGCGCAACTGTGCGCGCAGCAGACGCAGCAAGGTGTCCTTGCCGCTGCCGGACGCGCCCATCAGGTAGATCAGGCGCGCGCCGTTCATGCCGCCGCCGCTCCCTGCATATAGGCCGCGCCGGCCGCGTCGTCGCGGCCGCCGTCGAAACGGTAATGGCGCGCGGCCAGGAAATCCTCGCCGGGGCCGGGCTGCACGTAGACGCTGACGCCGTCGACGGGCATGGGCCGGCCGGCGAGCGGATCGGCGTAACGCGCGATGCAGGCCTGCGCCTGGCGCAGCTCGGCGTCCGCCAGCTTTTCGCTCAGGGTGATGTGGAAGGTGAACTGGTCGAACACATAGGGGTAGCCCCAGCGCTCCAGCAGCGCGTGCTGGGCCGGCGCCAGCGGATGGCGCAGGCGCTTGGCCAGTTCCTCGGGTGTGGGCGGGGCGCGCAGCGGATCCAGCTCGCGCACGGCGGCGTCGGCCAGCGCGTGGATGCGCGCGCGGCCCGCCGGGTCGCCCTCGGTCAGTCGCCAGGCCAGGAAGCCGCGCAGGGGCGCGCATTCCAGTTCGATGGCGAAGGCGCTGTGCTGAGCCGCCAGCGCGGCGGCGGCCCGGTCCACGTCCGCCGGCGCGGCGCCGGCGATCAGGCGGAAGGGCGGCTTGAGCGTGGCGTGCAGGCCATAGTGGCGCGGCGCGCGCGTCCATTCCTGCGCGGCGGCGGGCATGCCGGGCTGGCGCTCAAGGGCGGCGCCGGTTTCGGCGCAGCGGCCGAGCCAGCGGCTGCCTTGTTCCTGCCAGGGACCGGACGGCGCCAGGTAGAGCGCGTAACGGTGGGCGAGTGGCATGGGGGTCAGGCCGCCTGGCGCGCGGCGGACGCGTCGTCCTGGCCCAGGAAGGCGCCGGTGGCGTAGCGCAGTTCGCCGCCCACGATGGTTGCGCACACGCGCGGCAGGCCGGGCACGCGGTCATCCACCACGATGGCGTCGGCCAGCAGGCCGGGCGCCAGCGCACCGCGGTCGTCCAGTCCCGCCGCGCGGGCGGGATTGCGCGAGATCAGGTCCCAGGCCTGCGGCAAGGGCAGCACGCCGTCGTGGGCCAGGCGCATCGCGGCGGCCAGCGGCGCGGGATAGTAGTAGTCGGACGTCAGGATGTCGCACAGTCCGGCGCGGATCATTTCGGTGGCGTTGGGCGCATTGGTGTGGCTGCCGCCGCGCACGACGTTGGGGCCGCCGAAGACGATGGCGTCGCCCAGGTCGCGGGCCACGCCGGCCGCTTCGCGGGTCAGCGGGAACTCCGCGACGCCGCAGCCCAGCTGGTGGTAGTAGCGGCGCGTGGCGGCATCGGGGTCGTCATGCGAGGCCACCTTCAGGCCGGCGGCTTGCGCGCAGGCGGTGAGTTCGCGCATGGCGTCGGCCACGGCGTCGGCCGCCGCCATGGCCTGGCGGATGCGCGCCTGGAAGGTGTCCAGGTCGCATTCGGCGCGGTTGGCGTATTGCAGCAGCTTGCGGTCGTCGCCCAGGCGGCGCGCCATGCTGGGCAGGTGATCGTTCAAGGCCAGGAAACGCACGCGGCCCTGGCGGATCCATTCCTGGGCGGTCTCGACGCCGCCGACGTGGTGGGTCTCGAAGCGCAGATGCACGCAGTGCCGCGCGCCCAGCGCCTCGCGCATGCGTTCCAGCGAATCGAACATGCGCTCGGCATAGGCTTCGCCGCGCAGGCCGCCTTCCCAGGACAGGGTGACGCCGTGGAATTCGGTGGTGATGCCATTGGCCAGCAACTGGCGGTCGACGTCGAACAGGGCGCTGTCGTAGGGAAAGGTCACGCCGGGACGCGGCATGACGGCGCGTTCGAAGGCGTCGCCGTGCAGGTCGACGATGCCGGGCAGCACCAGCAGCCCGCCGGCATCGAACCAGGGCGCGTCGGAGCTTGCATGCGGACTGTCGTCGATCCGTCCCGCGCGAAAGCGCAGGCTGGCGGGCGCGATGCCGCCGGGGGTCAGGATGCGTTGGCCTGCGATGCCGGCCAGGGGCGAGGGGGCGTGTGCGTGCGGGTTCATGGAAGCAAGTTAGCGGCTGTGCGTTACAACCAGATGTCTAGATGAATTAAAGGGCCTGCCCGGTTCGTTCGATCCCCGCCGCGGCGGCCGGCTTCCAGGGCCGGCTTGCCGCCACGCCGTACTCAGTTGTCGTCGCTGACCATCAGCTGCACCAGGTCCCCCACGAACCGGGTGATGCTGTATTGCAGGGGCGCGCCCTGTTGGTCGACGTTCAGCGCCTCGACCTGCAGGATGGGGCGCGTCTTGGGCTGGCCCAGCAGGCGCGCGACCTCGGGCGAGGGCAGCGCCGCCGTGATGCGCGACCATTTGCGCGTGTAGTCGTCGATGCCGTAGTGCGCATAGACCTTGGACACCGACTTCAGCGCGGTCAGGCGTTCGGCGAAATCGGGAAAGCGCTTTTCATCGAAGTAGTGTTCGGACGCGCTGATGGGCCGGTTCTCGGCCTTGCCCGCCAGATGCACGCGCAGCAGCGGCGCGTTGCGCGGCAGGCCCAGGTGCTTGGCGATGTCGGCGGCGCGCAGCGTCTGGCTGCCCAGCGTTTCCAGGTGGCCCAGCACGCCCTGGCTGCGCAGGTTCTCGGAAAAGCGCGTGCGCTTGCCGATGGCGTAGTCGATGGCGTGTTCCTGCACGAAGGTGCCGCGGCCCTGCTCGATGCGGACCAGCCCGCTCTGTTCCAGCTCGCCCATCGCGCGGCGGATGGTGTGCCGGTTGACGGCGAACTTGGCGGCGAGCTCGGGCTCCGAGGGCAGCTGTTCGCCCGCGAGATAGAGCTTGTTGCGGATGTCGTCCGCCAGCGATTCGCCGATTTGTCGCCAGACGGCGATGCCGGAACCTCTTTCAACCATATGGGCGCTCGTATTGTCGCTTTGTCATCAAGAATGGCAGTGATTGTGCACCAAGCCGGCGCGCCCGTGTAGGCCGCGATTGTCATCAAAAATTCACGCCCGGCTGTTGAACTTCTCTTCAGCACGGATCATACTCTGTCCAGTCGTCTAGACGTGTAGAGGAAAAAATGAATCATCCACAATCCGATCAGGCCGAGGCCAATGCGCAACGCGCGGCCTGGATGCGCGTGCTGGCACTGGCCGAATCGTCTGAGCTGGATGGCGCCTTCGGCGCCCTGGGCAGCCTGCCCGCGCACCGCATGCTGCGGCCCGCGCAATCCGGCATGGCCATGGTGCGCGCGCGCAGCGGCGGCACCGGCACGCGTTTCAACCTGGGCGAGATGACGCTGACGCGTTGCGCGGTGAGCCTTGAGAACGGCGTGGTCGGCATCGCCTATGTGCAAGGCCGCTCGTTGCGTCACGCCGAGCAGGCCGCCGTGGTCGACGCGCTGCTGCAGCTGCCTGAATGGCATGAGGCCGTGCAACGGCAGCTGATCGCGCCGCTGGCGCGCAGCCGCGAGGAACGCGTGGCGCGGCAGGCGCAGGTGGCGGCGCGCACCCGGGTGGAGTTCTTCACCATGGTGCGCGGGGAGTAGGTCCCCCCCCGAAGCGCCTGCGGCGCTTCCCCCCCAGGGGGGCGCCGGCTGCGGACCGGCGGAGCCGGATCCGCGCGGCCCCGGTCTGCGGAGGTCGTCGCGGGCTTGCGGCGCTTATGTAGTGGGTCAGGGATGAATGCGGCCTTGCGGATTTGCGGGTTTGGATCGCAGGGCGGGTGGTTGGATCGGAGTCTGGAATGGAAATGGACATGCATGCACACACATTGAGTCCGGCGTTGGCCGGGCGGGCGCCGCAGGCGGGGTTTGCGGATCCGGCGGTCGGGGCGCAGGCGGCGTTCCGGGTGGCGCTGGAGGCGCTGGCGCATCCGGGACGGGTGCTGGAGATCGAGGCGGATTGCGGGGTGCCGGCGGGGATGTCGCCGGCGATGGTCGCGCTGTTGCTGACGCTGGTGGATGTGGATACGCCGCTGTGGCTGCCTGCCGGCGTCGACGACGAGGTGCGTGCGTTCCTGCGCTTTCACTGTGGTTGTCCGATGGTGGATGAGCCTGGCGAGGCGCGGTTCGCGGCGTTGCCGCGCGGGCATCGGGTGCCTGCCTTGTCCTTGTTCAATCCGGGGGATCCGGCGTATCCGGATCAGTCGGCCACGCTGCTGATCGAGGTGGCGAACCTGGAGCGGGGGCGCGCGCTGACGTTGTCCGGCCCTGGCATCCAGGAACGCGCCGCCTTGCATGTCGATGGACTGGAAGAGGGCTTCTGGCGCGAATGGCGCCTGAACCATCAGCGCTTCCCGTTGGGCGTGGACCTGTTCCTGACGCAGGGGCGGCGCATCTGCGGCCTGCCCAGAAGCACCCGAGTGGAGAATTGACATGTATGTTGCCGTCAAGGGGGGCGAACGCGCCATCCTGAATTCCTACCGCATGCTGGACGACTACCGGCGCGGCGATCGCGAGGTGCCGGAGCTGAGCCTGGCGCAAATCCGTGAGCAGATGCCGCTGGCGGTGTCGCGGGTGATGTCCGAGGGCTCGCTCTACGATCCGCAGCTGGCCGCGCTGGCGCTCAAGCAGGCCGCCGGCGACGCGATCGAGGCGGTGTTCCTGCTGCGCGCCTATCGCACCACGCTGTCGCGCTTCGGCTACACGCAGCCGCTGGACACGGGCCGCATGCGCCTGCAGCGCCGCATTTCGTCCACGTTCAAGGACGTGCCGGGCGGCCAGATCCTGGGGCCGACCTATGACTACACCCAGCGCCTGCTGGATTTTTCGCTGGAAGCCGGGCGCGAGGCCGATGCCCTGCCGCCGGGCGAGGAAACGCTGGAATCGTCCATGCCGCGCGTCACCGACCTGCTGGCGCACGAGGACCTGATCGATCCCGAGCTGCCGCCCGACGGCGATCCCGAGCCCTTCGACCTGACGCGCCAGCCGCTGGATTTTCCCGCCGACCGCGCCGCCCGCCTGCAGAACCTGGCGCGCGCCGATGAAGGCTTCCTGCTGTCGATGGGCTATTCCACGCAGCGGGGCTACGGCAATACCCATCCCTTCGCCGCCGAGATCCGCTACGGCGCGCTGGAAGTGGAAATGCACATCGAGGAACTGGGCTTCGCCGTGACCGTGGGCGAGATCGAGGTCACCGAATGCCAGATGGTGAGCCAGTTCTCGGGCAATGCGCAGGAAGGGCCGAAGTTCACGCGCGGCTACGGCCTGACGTTCGGCTATGGCGAGCGCAAGGCCATGTCGATGGCGCTGGTGGACCGGGCCCTGAAGGCCCGCGACCTGGGGGAAGCCGGTGATTCGCCCGCCAACGACCACGAGTTCGTGCTCTATCACAGCGACAACGTCGAGGCTTCGGGCTTCGTGCAGCATCTGAAGCTGCCGCACTACGTGGACTTCCAGGCCAACCTGGAACTGCTGCGCCGCATGCGCGGCGAACGCCATGCGGCCGCCGCCGCGCCGAACGACATGATGGACGAGGCCGTCACGCCATGAACCCGCAAGCCACGCAACACACCGCGACGGTCGAACGCGACCCGCACTACAACTTCGCCTACCTGGACGAATCCACCAAGCGCATGCTGCGCCGCGCCCTGCTCAAGGCGGTGGCGGTGCCGGGCTACCAGGTGCCGTTCGGCAGCCGCGAGATGCCGTTGCCCTATGGCTGGGGCACCGGCGGCATCCAGGTCACCGCCGCCATCATCGGCCCGGACGATGTGCTCAAGGTCATCGACCAGGGCTCGGACGACACCACCAACGCCATCAACATCCGCCGCTTCTTCGGTCGGGTGACCGGCGTGGCGACCACCGAATCGACTCCGGCAGCCACCATCGTGCAGACCCGCCACCGGATTCCCGAGACGCCGCTGCGCGCCGGCCAGATCATGGTGTTCCAGGTGCCGATCCCCGAGCCGCTGCGCTGGCTCGAACCCAGCGAGACCGAGACGCGCACCATGCACGCGCTGGCCGAATATGGCGGCATGCACGTCAAGCTGTACGAGGACATCGCGCAGCATGGCCATATCGCCGCCACCTATGACTACCCGGTCATGGTGAACGGGCGCTACATGATGCGGCCGTCGCCCATTCCGAAGTTCGACAATCCCAAGCTGGACCAGAGCCCGGCGCTGATGCTGTTCGGCGCCGGCCGCGAAAAGCGCGTCTACGCGGTGCCGCCCTATACATCGGTCAAGAGCCTGGACTTCGAGGACCATCCCTTCGCCGTGCAGCAGTGGGACCAGCATTGCGAGCTTTGCGGCTCGCACCAGAGTTTCCTGGACGAGATCATCCTGGACGACGCCGGCACGCGCCGCTACGTCTGCTCGGACACCGAATATTGCAACGACAGGCAGGCGCGCCAGCGCCAGCAGGAGGAAGCGGCATGAACCTTCAGGCCGATATCGGCGCGGACGTTCGTCCGCGCGGCGTCCACGGGCATCCGGTGAGCCCCCGGCCGCTGCTGTCCGTGCGCGACATGACGCGCACCTGGGATGGGGTGCATGGCTGCCGCGACGTCAGCTTCGATCTGCACGCCGGCGAAGTCCTGTGCGTGGTGGGCGAGTCCGGCTCGGGCAAGAGCACGCTGCTGTCGGCGGTGTCGTGCCAGGCGCCGCTGGATTCGGGCAGCGTCTGGTACGACACGCGCGACCAGGGCCTGATCGACCTATCCTCGCTGTCGCAGGCCCGCCTGCGGCTGCTGTCGCGCACCGACTGGGGCTTCGTGCGCCAGCATGCCCGCGATGGCCTGCGCATGCAGGTCAGCGCCGGCGCCAACATCGCCGAGCGCCTGATGGCCGTGGGCGACCGGCACTACGGCGACCTCCGCCGCGTGGCCGGCAACTGGCTCGCCAAGATGGAGATCGATGTCGGCCGCCTGGACGACGCGCCGGCCTCTTTCTCTGGCGGCATGCAGCAGCGCCTGCAGATCGCGCGCAACCTGGTCACGCATCCGCGGCTGGTGTTCATGGACGAGCCCACCGCCTCGCTGGACGTGTCGGTGCAAGCGCGCCTGCTGGACCTGCTGCGCCAGCTGGTCAACGACCTGGGCCTGGCCGCCATCGTGGTCACGCATGATCTGGCGGTGGCCCGGCTGCTGGCGCATCGCACGCTGGTGATGCGCGGCGGCGCGGTGGTCGAAAGCGGCCTGACCGACCAGATCCTCGACGATCCGCAACATCCCTACACCCAGTTGCTGGTGTCTTCCATCCTGCAGAGCTGATTCATGTCCAACGCCATACCCATGATCGAGGCGCGGGGCCTCGGAAAAATGTTCACCCTGCACAACCAGGGCGGCATCCGGCTGCCGGTGCTGGACGCCGTTGACTTCACCGCGTCCGCCGGCGAATGCCTGGTGCTGGCCGGTCCGTCCGGCGCGGGCAAGAGCACGTTGCTGCGCTGCCTGTACGGCAATTACCTGGCCACCGAAGGCAGCATCCGCGTGCGCAATGGCGAAGAATGGGTGGAGCTGGTCGGCGCGCCCGAACAGCGCATCCTGGCGTTGCGCCGCGAGGTGATCGGCTATGTCAGCCAGTTCCTGCGCGTGATCCCGCGCGTCTCGGCGCTGGACGTGGTGGCCGAGCCGCTGCGGCAGGCCGGCGTGGACGCGGACGAGGCGCGCCAGCGCGCCGGCGCCATGCTGGCGCGACTGAACGTGCCGCAGCGCTTGTGGGGCCTGGCCCCGGCCACCTTCTCCGGCGGGGAACAGCAGCGGGTGAACATCGCGCGCGGCTTCATCGCCCGCCATCCCATCCTGCTGCTGGATGAACCCACGGCGTCGCTGGACGCGGATAATCGCAACGTGGTGATCGCGCTGATCCGCGAGGCGCTGGCCGAGGGCCGCTGCCTGCTGGGGATTTTTCACGATGCCGAGGTGCGCGACGCCGTCGCCACCCGCACGCTGGCCCTGAAGCCGGCGTCCGCGGCCAGCCTGGCCGCGCTGGAAGAACTGGAGCAATGATGCAAGGCACCTATCTCACCCACGCCCGCGTGGTGCTGGAAGACCGCGTGCTGGAAGACAGCGCGGTGCTGATCGAGGACGGCCGCATCGCCGCGATCGAACCGGCCGGCGCGCGGCCCGCCCGCGAGATCGCGCTGCGCGGTCAGACGCTGATGCCGGGCCTGATCGACCTGCACAGCGACGCCATCGAAAAAGAGGCCGAGCCTCGTTCGCGCGTGCTGTTTCCGCTGGATTTCGCCGTGGCCCAGGTCGACCGCCGCAACGCGGCCGCCGGCATCACCACGCCTTATCACGCGCTGTCCTTCGCCAACAGCGAATGGGGCGTGCGCAACAACCAGACCGCCGCCGAGGTGGTGCGCGCGCTGCGCGCCCACCGCCGCCACAGCCTGGTGGACAACCGCGTCCACTGCCGCTACGAAGTCACCGACCCCACGGCGGTGGACGTGCTGCGGGCGCTGATGGACGAGGGCGCGGTGGACCTGCTGTCGGTGATGGACCATTCGCCGGGGCAGGGCCAGTTCAAGACGTTGGAATCCTATCTGCAATACATGATGGGCAATCACGCCATGAGCCGCGAGCAGGCCGAAGAGGCGGCGCGGGCCAAGACGCGCGCGCTGGATGGCTCTGTGGCGCGGGTCGAGGCGCTGCTGGCGCACGCGCATGCCCTGGGCATTCCCACCGCCAGCCACGACGATGATTCCATCCAGCGCATCGCCACCATGCGCAACCTGGGCGTGGCCATGAGCGAGTTCCCCATCACGCTGGACACGGCGCGCGCCGCCGTGTCTTGCGGGTTGCCCACCATCCTGGGCGCGCCCAATGTGCTGCGCGGCCAGAGCCAGAGCGGTTCGATGCGGGCCATCGACGCGATCCGCGCGGGCGTGGCCAGCTGCCTGTGTTCGGACTATCAGCCGTCCACGATGATCGCCGCCGCCCATGCCGTCGCGGCGCAGACCGACCTGAGCCTGCCGCAGGCCGTCGCGCTGGTGACGGCCAACCCGGCCCGCGCCTGCGGCCTGGATGATCGTGGCCGCATCGCGCCGGGCTTGCGCGCGGACCTGATCGCGGTGGCGCGAGTTGGCGAGCAGCCGCTGGTCAGCCATACCTGGTCGGCCGGGCGGCTGGTGTTCTCGACCCACTATCATCCGGACAGCGCGCACGCGCCGGCCGTGGCCGTGGCCGCCTGATCCCGCAGGAGCCGTCGATGTCACCACACGCCGTTGTGCAAGCCGTGGCCGCCAGTCCCGGGCATGGCTTCAGCAAGCCGTTGCAGCCGGCCATCATGCTGCTGGCCGGGCTGGGCGTGGAGGGCGACGCGCACATGGGCGTCACGGTCAAGCACCGTTCCCGGGTCCGGGCGGATCCCACCCAACCCAATCTGCGGCAGGTGCATCTGATCCACGGCGAGCTGCTGGACGAGTTGGCCGGCGCCGGCTTCCGGGTCGGGCCGGGCGTCATGGGCGAGAACGTCACCACGCGCGGCATCGACCTGCTGGGCCTGCCGCGCGGCGCGCGGCTGCGCATCGGGCCCGAGGCGATCGTCGAGATCACGGGCCTGCGCAATCCCTGCTCGCAGCTGGACGACTATCAGCGGGGCCTGACCGCCGCCGTGCTGGGGCGCAACCCCGACGGCAGCCTGATCCGCAAGGCCGGCGTCATGGGCGTGGTGCTGGCGGGCGGCCGGGTGGCCGGCGGCGATCGCATCCTGGTCGAGCTGCCCGCGCCGCCGCACCGGGCGCTGGAACGGGTGTAGCGGCGCCGGCGTCGTCCGGTCCTGTTGCGCCGCGAGGCAAAAACGTCGCCCTCGGTCACAGACGCGGCGGCGCGGTTCTGCTTAAATGGCGGGCATGGCATGTTGGCATGCCCAAGCCTTACACGGAGCCCGCGATGGCGCGATTCAATTTCACCCAGGATCCCGAAGAGCCCGATTTGTGGGCGGCCGAGCTGGTGCCGGCCGGCGCCGGACGTCCGCCCATCCACGTCATGATCCAGACCGACGGCGAAGAGCCGGGCAGCGGCGCGTCCAAGGCGGTCAAGAGCATCATCGACAAGCTGGACGACCACATCCTGGCCGCGTCCGAATTCCTGCTCGACCACTATTCCTACGAGCAGTGCAAGAAGCACGGCTACGAAGACGACCAGCTGCTGGCCGAGGAAACCGCCGAGGCCATGGCCGGCAAGGCGGTGCTGCGCGCGCTTTGGCTGTTCGACGAGGACGGCGAGGGCTACGAACTTTGGTTCACGCTGCCCTGGGACCCGGTCCATACCTACGACGTGGAGTTCGAGGACGGCGAGCCGGTGGCCTGTTCCGTCAATGACTGAACTGCGCGACTGAACCGCGCGGCGGAACGGCGGTACAAGAAAAACGGGCCATTCGGCCCGTTTTTTGTCTTACACGCTCTGAGAGGCCGGTTTCGCCGGCGCTTCCTGCGCATCCGGCGCGGCGGCTTCCCCGGCCGTGGCCGTGGTCGGATCGTCCTCGCCGCCTTCCATCTTGGCGATCACCGCGGTGGCCAGGCTGTTGCCCACCACGTTGGTGGCGGTGCGGCCCATGTCGAAGAACTGGTCGATGCCCATGATGAGCAGCAGGCCGGCTTCCGGCAGGTGGAACATCGGCAGCGTGGCGGCCACCACCACCAGCGAGGCGCGCGCCACGCCGGCCATGCCCTTGCTGGTCACCATCAGCACCAGCAGCAACGTCAGCTGTTGCGAGAAGCTCATTTCGATGTTGTAGGCCTGCGCGATGAACAGCACCGCGAAGGACTGGTACATCATCGAGCCGTCCAGGTTGAACGAGTAGCCCAGCGGCAGCACGAAGCCCGAGATGCGCTTGGACACGCCGAAACGCGAGAGCGCCTCGATGGTCTTGGGATAGGCCGATTCGCTGCTGGCGGTCGAGAAGGCCAGCAGGGTGGGCTCCTTGATCAGGCCGCCCAGGCGGAACGTGGACTTGCCCAGGAACAGGTAGCCGACCGCGAACAGGATGGCCCACAGCAGCGCCAGGCCCAGGTAGAACTCGCCGATCAGCTTGCCGTAGCTGACCAGCACGCCCAGGCCCTCGGTCGTGATGGCGGCGGCCATGGCGGCGAACACGCCCAGCGGCGCGAAGCGCATCACATAGTCGGTGACGCGGAACATGATCTTGGCCAGTTCGTCGATCATGTTGAAGATGGTGTTGTGGCCCTTGCCGCGGATGAACGACAGCGCCGCGCCGAAGAACAGCGAGAACACCAGGATCTGCAGGATCTCGTTATTGGCCATCGCCTCGGCGATGCTCTTGGGGAAGACGTGGGTGATGAAGGTCTTGAGCGTGAAGTCGCCGGTCTTCAGGCCGGAGGTGAGGCTCGTGTCCGGCAGCGCCAGGTTCAGGTGGGCGCCGGGCTGGAACACGTTCACCAGCATCAGGCCTAGCAGCAGCGAGATGGCCGAGGCGGTGATGAACCAGAACATGGCGCGCAGGCCGATGCGGCCGACGGCGCTGGCGTCGCTCATGCTGGCCAGGCCCGAGACCAGGGTGGCGAACACCAGGGGCGCGATGATCATCTTGATCATGCGCAGGAAGATGTCGGTGATCAGGCTGAAGTACGAGGCGATCCGCGTGGCCTCCTGCGCGTTCTGCGCGTACTTGTTGCAGAGGTATCCCACCAAGACGCCGAGCACCATGGCCAGGCCGATGTAGCGCGTCAGTTTTTTCGTATTCATATCGGTAAAACGCAAAACGGAGGACCGGGTCGCCTGGCGTGGAGCCTGCCGCCGGCACGGGGCGGGACTAGCGGTCTGATGATGGAATGCCAGGGTGGGCCAGGCGGGTTCCACGGGTGGAAACGGCCCTGCGCGGCCTGCTGCGGCTGCGCGGGTTAACCCTCGGGGCGCGATGTTAACCCCGAGTAGCTGACAGTTAGTTGTAAGGTTGGGGACGGTTGAGTCATGACAAAATCATTTGTCCCCGTACCCGCCCCGGAAGGGGCGGGAGAGGGCCCGGTCCGCCGGCGCGCCGGCGGCAGTCACGCAAAAATAATGGAGACAGAGCAATGCCGAAACGCGAATTGTCCGTGCTGGCCTCCGGCTATACCTACCTGGAGGGCCTGCGCTGGCGCGACGGACGCCTTTGGGCGTCCGACTTCTATACCGAGCAGGTGATCGCCGTCGACCTCGAAGGGCGCATCGAGCAGATCTGCAAGGTGCCGCAGCAGCCGTCCGGCCTGGGCTGGCTGCCCGACGGCCGCATGCTGGTGTCCTCCATGAAGGACCGCAAGGTGCTGCGCCGGGAGGCGGACGGGACGCTGGTCGTGCATGCCGACCTGAGCGTCCTGACCGGCGGCCCGATCAACGACATGGTGGTCGACGCCCTGGGGCGGGCCTATGTGGGCAATTTCGGCTTCGATTTGATGGCGGGCGAGCCCGTCGCCACCACCGGTGTCGTCCGGGTCGATCCAGACGGCTCGGCCCGCGTCGTGGCCGATGGACTGTGCTTTCCCAACGGCTCCTTCATCACGCCGGACGGCAAGACCCTGATCGTCAACGAGACCTTCGGCAATCGCATCTCGGAATTCGACATCCTGGCCGACGGCGGCCTGGGCCCGCGCCGCGACTGGGCCGACTTCGGCGCGTTGCCGGCCTCGGACGACCTGCACACGCTGATCGCCGCCTCGGCCATCGGCCCGGATGGCGGCGCGCTGGACGCCGAGGGCGCGCTGTGGGTGGCCGACGCCATCGGCAAGCGCATCGTGCGCGTGGCGCGCGGCGGCCGCATCCTGGAGCAGATCGACACCGGCGAACTGGGCATCTTCGCGGCGGCGCTGGGCGGGCCGGATGGCCGCACGCTGTTCATGGCGCCCCCGCGGGCTTTCACCGGGGCCACCCGGCGCGCCACGCCCGAGGGCCGCACCCGGGCCCCCCGGGGCGCCGGCCCGCCCGCGGGCCTGCCCTGAACGTCGGGGGGGGGGGGAGCCCGCCTCACCCCGCCCCGGGCCGGCCGCCGTCCGGCGTTCCCCGAGGGCTTCTCCCTGCGCCGTTCCCGGCGCCGCCGCCCTCGTCCGGAAGCATGTGGACATAGGGTTGCAAGACCTTTCCGCGAATCCCCCGTAAAATCCCTCCTTATCAGCAGGTTTCAATCATCTCTCAATAAACTGCACCCTTAGGAGGACCACTCATGGCCCTAGTCTCCATGCGCCAGTTGCTCGACCATGCCGCCGAGCATGGCTATGGCATCCCGGCTTTCAACGTCAACAACCTGGAACAGGTCCAGGCCATCATGGAAGCCGCGGCGGAGACCGACAGCCCGGTGATCATGCAGGCCTCGGCCGGCGCGCGCAAATACGCGGGCGAAGGCTTCCTGAAGTACCTGATCCAGGCCGCCGTGGAGTCCTACCCCCATATCCCCGTGGTCATGCACCAGGATCACGGCCAGTCGCCGGCCATCTGCCAGGGCGCCATCAACCTGGGCTTCTCCAGCGTGATGATGGACGGCTCGCTGAAGGAAGACGGCAAGACCATCGCCGACTACGACTACAACGTCGACGTGACCCGCAAGGTCGTGGACATCGCCCACAAGCTGGGCGTGACGGTCGAAGGCGAACTGGGCTGCCTGGGCTCGCTGGAAACCATGCAGGGCGACAAGGAAGACGGCCACGGCGCCGACGGCAAGCTGACCATGGACCAGCTGCTGACCGATCCCGAGCAGGCCGCCGACTTCGTGCGCAAGACCCAGCTGGACGCCCTGGCCATCGCCATCGGCACCAGCCACGGCGCCTACAAGTTCACGCGCAAGCCCACCGGCGACATCCTGTCGATCGCCCGCATCAAGGAAATCCACGCCCGCCTGCCCAACACCCACCTGGTGATGCACGGCAGCTCCAGCGTGCCGCAGGAACTGCTGGCCGAGATCCGCGAATTCGGCGGCGACATGAAGGAAACCTACGGCGTGCCCGTCGAGGAAATCCAGGAAGCCATCAAGTTCGGCGTGCGCAAGATCAACATCGACACCGACATCCGCCTGGCCATGACCGGCGCCGTCCGTCGCTTCTTCGCCGAGAACCCCGGCAAGTTCGACCCGCGCGAATACCTGAAGCCGGCGCGCGCCGCCGCCAAGGCGATCTGTGTCGCCCGCTACACCGAGTTCGGCACCGCCGGCAACGCCAGCAAGATCAAGGCCCTGCCGCTGACCGAGATCGCCGCCCAGTACGCCTCGGGCAAGCTGGCGCAAGTGGTGCAGTAAGCCATGCAAAGATGGACTGCGCTCCATGGCAGTCCTGATGTGGCATGAAGAAAAGGGCGAGTCCTGCAGGACTCGCCCTTTTTGCTGTTCTGCCGCCGCATAGCGCGTCGGCCTCAGGCTATCGGTGGCGCATTGCCTGGAAAACTGGGCGCGTCGGCATCGACGTGGTGCCAGGATGGCGCCGAGTCGGTCCACAGGCTGACCCGCGCGCGGAAGGCTTCCGGGTCGTCCAGCGAGCCGGCGCGGACCACGTCGTAGTTGGCGCCTTCGGTGCCGCCGAATAGCGGCGTGCCACAGTCCGGACAGAAGCTGCGCATGACGGTGCGGCCCGAGCCGCCGCGATAGCGGTGCTCCTTGGCCGCGCCGCGCAGCAGCGTGACGGACCCTGCCGGGAACAGCAGCGCATGGGCCGGCGCGCCGCCGCTGGAATACTGGCAGTCGCGGCAATGACAGGTGGCGGCCGTGATCGGCTCGTCGGTTACCGCGTAGCGTATGGCGCCGCATTGGCAGCCGCCGGTGAAATGCACCTGCGCGTCAGTCTTCGAGGTGCGTTTTTGGAAAGCATCCTGCATACGACTCTGTCTCCGGGCAATGGGGATGCGCCGTTGCGCCCTGGCCTGATCCTGGGTGCCGGTCTGGGCAGGAAACGTCCGGGCGGTCGGCGCGAATGTGTGGTGCCGGCCGCCGGACCCGGCGGCCGGAACAGAGGCTAACCCGGCCCCGCGCGCGCGGCAAGGCGGGGCTATTTGCAGTAATCTATGCCCTTTGCAGGATCCGCGCTTCCGGCGCCCGCCTCGCCCCGCGGATTCCCGGTTTCGTCTTGTTCCCGCCCTGGCGCTCGGCCCGAGGCGGGAATCTTCATTTTTGCCATAGGCCATTCCCGTGACTTCTGCTTTGCATCAATCCAGCATCAAGTCCTTGCCGCTGCTGGGGCGCGGCAAGGTGCGCGACATGTACGCGGTGGGCGACGACAAGTTGCTGATCGTCGCATCGGACCGCATCTCCGCCTTCGACGTGATCCTTGACGATCCCATCCCCGGCAAGGGCCAGGTGCTGACCGAACTGACCGAGTTCTGGCTGCAGAAGCTCGCCCACATCCTGCCCAACCACTCCACCGGCGTGAAACCGGAAGACGTGGTCGCGGCCGACGAGGTCGACCAGGTGCGCGGCCGCGCCGTGGTGGTCAAGCGCCTCAAGCCCATCCTGGTCGAGGCCGTCGCGCGCGGCTACCTGATCGGTTCGGGCTGGAAGGACTACCAGGCCACCGGTTCGGTCTGCGGCATCAAGCTGCCCGCCGGCCTGCAGCAGGCCAGCCAGCTGCCCGAGCCGATCTTCACGCCGGCCGCCAAGGCGGAGTTCGGCATGCACGATGAAAACGTGGACTTCGCCCACGTGGTCAAGGAAGTCGGCCAGGAAATGGCCGAGCGCATCCGCGACGTGACGCTCAAGCTGTACACCGAGGCCGCGCGCTTTGCCGCGACCAAGGGCATCATCATCGCCGACACCAAGTTCGAATTCGGCCTGGACGACGACGGCACGCTCTACCTGATGGACGAAGTGCTGACGCCCGATTCCTCGCGCTTCTGGCCGGCCGACGGCTACCGCGTGGGCATCAGCCCGCCGTCGTTCGACAAGCAGTTCGTGCGCGACTGGCTCGAGACCCAGACCTGGGACAAGACGCCGCCCGCCCCGCGCCTGCCGCAGGACGTGCTGGAAAAGACCGCCGCCAAGTACCGCGAGGCGCTGGACCGCCTGATGGCCTGACCGCCGGTCGCCGGCGCGGGCACGACCCGAACCCCTCGCAGCGGAACGCGCTGCGAGGGGTTTTTTTCTGGAGTCCGTCGGGCAAAGGCGATGGCGCAGGATCGGACAAGTCCGAGATTGCCGGCGCCGCCCCATGGTTTGCGCCGCATGCTCCTGCCCGCGGCCGCGTCTTCATTGATCAATAAAAACCGGAAAATCCGCATTTTTCCGTCTAATTATTTCTTAATGTGACGCTATACTCGCCAGCGCATTCCTTCCCGACGCCGGGCCGAGGCCGCGCGCGGGAGTTCTTTCGCCATCAACCGGATGCGGCCCGCAGCCGCCGCAGCAGGGCCTCGCCGCCCGCCGGAAACAAGAAAGGAGCTGCGCATGGTAATGATGTTGCCTTTCCTGACCGGACTGGTCGCTGTGTGGTTCGGCATGCTGGGAAAGCGCCGCCCCGCGGTTGCCTTCTGGATCGTCACCCTGGGGATCTTCGCCGCCTGGTGCCAGTACCACATGACCAGCCCGCTGGCGTTGTCGCTATAGGAGCGGGGCGATGATCTTCTCTCCGAACCCCGCGCGCGGCTCGCGCTTCCTGAATGGCCTGGCCCTGCTGGGCGTCACGGCCGTGCTGATCCTGGCCTTCGTCTGGCAGATCGTCCACGACGAGCCGCCATGCCCGCTATGCCTGCTGCAGCGCGTCGCCTTCATGCTGGCCGGCGTGGGCTTGTTGCTGAACCTGCGGCTGGGGCCGTCGCCCATGCACTATGCGATGGTCATCGCCGCCGCGCTGGGCGGCATGCTGGCCTCGGGGCGGCAGGTGCTGTTGCACATCGCGCCCGGCGATCCCGGCTACGGCACGACGCTGCTCGGCCTGCATTTCTATACCTGGTCGTTCATCGCCTTCGTCGCGCTCATCGCCTTCTGCGTGCTGATGCTGTCGGCTGACCGCAAATGGGGCGACAGCATGCTCAAGAAGCAGGTGCCGCTGGCGGGCTGGGTCGTCATGGCCCTGTTTTTCGTCATCGTGCTGGTCAACCTGGGCGGCACGACGCTGGAATGCGGTTTCGGGCCCTGCCCGGACAATCCGACGGGCTATCTCTGGCTGGATTCGCCGAGGCTGCGGTAGGGGGCGTCCGGCGCCGGGTAAAATACCGGGTTTCGCGGCGCGCGCCGCGGTTCCCCAACTATTTTTCACTCGACATCGGTCATGACAGCCAAGACTTCCGCAGCGGCGCAGGCCACCCCCGTGGTGGGCGTGATTATGGGTTCTTCCAGCGATTGGGAGGTCATGAAACACGCGGTCGCCATGCTTGAAGACTTCGGCGTGCCGTACGAAGCGCAGGTCATCTCCGCGCACCGCATGCCGCAGGACATGGCCGAGTACGGCGCCGCGGCGCACGCGCGCGGCCTGCGCGGCATCATCGCCGGCGCCGGCGGCGCCGCGCACCTGCCGGGCATGATGGCGGCCCTGACCGAAGTGCCGGTGTTCGGCGTGCCGGTGCCGTCCAAGTACCTGCGCGGCGAAGATTCGCTGCTGTCCATCGTGCAGATGCCCAAGGGCGTGCCGGTGGCCACCTTCGCCATCGGCGAAGCCGGCGCCGCCAACGCCGCCCTGCATGTGATCGCCACGCTGGCGGGCACCGATGCCGGCCTGCACCAGAAGCTGGTGGCGTTCCGCGCGCGCCAGACGCAGGCCGCGCGCGACATGAAGGTTCCGCCCGAGGCTTGATCCGCATGACTCAATCGACTGCTTTCTCCATCGCTCCCGGCGGCTGGCTCGGCCTGCTGGGCGGCGGCCAGCTGGGCCGCATGTTCTGTCATGCCGCCCAGAGCCTGGGCTACAAGGTTGCCGTGCTCGATCCGGCCGAGGAATGTCCGGCCGGCATGGTCGCCGACCTGCACATCCGCGCGGCCTATGACGACGAGGCTGGCCTTGCGCGCCTGGCGCAGCAATGCCGCGCCGTCACCACCGAATTCGAGAACGTGCCCGCCGACAGCCTGCGCGCGCTGGCCGCGCGTTGCCGCGTCAGCCCGGCCGCCGATGCCGTGGCCGTGGTGCAGGACCGCATCGCGGAAAAAACCTTCATCGCCGCGCAGGGCATCCCCGTCGCGCCGCATGCCGCGATCCGCGGCGAGGCCGACCTGCGCGCCGCGCCGGATAGCCTGTTCCCGGGCATCCTCAAGGTCGCCCGCATGGGCTACGACGGCAAGGGCCAGGCCCGCATCGCCACGCGCGAGGAAGCGCTGGCCGCCTACGCCGAATTCGGCGGCGTGCCCTGCGTGCTGGAAGCGCTGATGCCGCTGGACTACGAGATCTCCGTGGTGCTGGCGCGCGGCTTCGACGGCGCCAGCGTGGTGTTCCCGGTGGCGCGCAACGTGCACCGCGACGGCATCCTGGCGGTGTCCACCGCGTCGGCCGCCGGCCAGGACGCGGCCCATGCCGAACGGCAGGCCCGCGCCACGGCGGCGGCGCAGGCCATCGCGCAGGGCCTGGGCTACCACGGCGTGCTGTGCGTGGAATTCTTCGTCCTCAAGGATGGCAGCCTGATCGTCAATGAAATCGCGCCGCGTCCGCACAACAGCGGCCACTACACCATGGACGCCTGCCTGACCAGCCAGTTCGAGCAGCAGGCGCGCGCCATGGCCGGACTGCCGCTGGGCGGCACCGATCTGCTGGCGCCGGCGGTCATGCTGAACATCCTGGGCGACATCTGGTACGAGTCGGCCGATACGGACGCGCAGCGCGAGCCCGACTGGGCTGGCGCGCTGTCCACGCCCACCGCCAAGCTGCATCTGTACGGCAAGCGCGAAGCGCGCCGTGGCCGCAAGATGGGCCATGTCACCATCGTCGCGCCGACGCTGGCGCAGGCGCAGGCCGATGCCGCCCGCGTTGCCGCGGCGCTGGGCATGCAGGCGCCGGAGTAGGGCGCGTCCATGTCGATCCCGTCGTCCTGTTCCGCCACGCCCGAGGAAATCGCCCGCGCCGCCGGCCTGCTGCTGGCCGGCGAGCTGGCGGCCTTTCCGACCGAAACCGTCTACGGCTTGGGGGCGGACGCCGAGAATCCACAGGCCGTGGCCAAGATCTACGCTGCCAAGGGCCGACCGTCCAATCATCCGGTGATCGTGCACATCGCGCCCGGCGCCGATGTTTCGTACTGGGCCGCGCAGGTGCCGGCCGAGGCGCGGCTGCTGATGGATGCGTTCTGGCCGGGTCCGCTGACGCTGATCCTCAAGCGCGCGCCGCACATCGCGGACACCGTGAGCGGCGGGCAGGACAGCATCGGCCTGCGCTGCCCCTCGCATCCCGTGGCCCAGGCCTTGCTGGCGGCTTTCGCCGCCGGCAAGCCGAACGGGCAGGGCGGGGTGGCCGCGCCGTCGGCCAACAAGTTCGGGCAGGTCTCGCCGACGCTGGCCGAGCACGTACGCGCGGAATTCCCCGACGAGGTCGCGGCCGGCATGCCGGTGCTGGAAGGCGGGGCGTCCGAAGTGGGCATCGAATCCACCATCCTGGACCTGTCGCGGCTGGACCAGGGCGCTGGTCCCGTGCTGCTGCGTCCCGGCCACGTCAGCGCCGCGCAGATCGAGGCGGTGCTGGGCGCGCAGGTGTTCGCGCCTGACGCAGCCGCGCCGCGCGCCTCGGGCACGCTCAAGGCGCATTACGCGCCGCGCACCGAGCTGGAACTGGCCGGCGACGCGCGCGTGGCCGACGTTCTGCGAGGCGTCGGCCTGCCCTCGGGCCAGGTGGCGCTGGTGTCGTTCGACCCCGCGCCGGCCTCGGCCGATGCCCGCGTGCAATGGCGCCAGGTGCCGTCCGATCCGGCGCGCTACGCGCAGGCGCTGTACGCGCTGCTGCGCGAGCTGGACGCCCAGGGCTATGCCCGCATCGTCGTGCAGGCGCCGCCCGCCAATGACGCATGGCATGCGGTCAACGACCGCATCGGCCGCGCCGCCGCCGCCTTCACGCTCGATACCACCGACCTGTAGTTCCCGGACAGTCCCGTCTTGCCGGCATGCGTCCGGAGCGGGACTGCGCCAGCCATGGGCCGCTGGCGGCATTTGCCGGCCCGGCTTCCGGTCTGGCCGGACACAAGGACACTTCATCGCATCTTCTTGAGCGGGCGTCGCTGTTGCCACGGGACGACGCAGGCTGGAATTTCAATTAAGGGACGTAATGATAATGATTGTTATTTGTTATCATTTGTCCCGCAAGATTCCCAGCCCCCTTTGGTAAACGGGCTAGTCAGGGCTGGCGCAAGCCACCCTGCGGCAGTACCGGTCGCATAAGCCGAACCGCGCGTGGCCCCATCGGGATTCAGTGTTTCCTTGTTCCGCCTTGCGGACGTCCATTCCCGCCCACATCCCGACATGAAAATCCGTACTCTTGCCTGCGTGGCCGCGGCCCTGCCGTGCCTGGCCCATGCGCAGTCCCTGTCTCCTTCCGCAACCCCGTCCGCAACGCCATCCCAAGCCACGGCGCCCACGGTATCCATGGACGCCATCAAGGTCGAGGCCAGCGCCGACGCCTCGGCCGGCGGCCTGGCCGAGCCCTATGCCGGCGGGCAGGTGGCGCGCGGCGGCCGTGTCGGCCTGCTGGGCACGCGCGACCTGATGGACACGCCGTTCAGCATCACCAGCTATACGAATGAGCTGATCCAGGACAAGCAGGCGCGCAGCGTCGGCGACGTGCTGCAGAACGATCCCGGCGTGCGCGTGGCGCGCGGTTTCGGCAATTTCCAGGAGTCGTATTTCATCCGCGGCTTCATCCTCGGCTCGGACGACGTGGCCTACAACGGCCTGTACAGCCTGCTGCCGCGCCAGTACATCGCCACCGAGCTGTTCGAGCGGGTGGAGGTGCTGCGCGGCGCGTCCACCTTCCTGACCGGCGCCGTGCCCAATGGCGGCGGCATCGGCGGCGTGATCAACCTGGTGCCCAAGCGCGCGCCCAACGAGCCGCTGACTCGCCTGACCACCGGCATCTCCAGCGGCGGCCAGTATCAGATTTCCACCGACATCGCGCGCCGCTTTGGTCCGGGCGACAGCACCGGCGTGCGCCTGAACGTGGCGCAGCGCAGCGGCGACACCGCCATCGACGACGAGCACTCGCGCACCAGCCTGGTGTCGCTGGGCCTGGATTGGCGCTCGGCCGATACGCGCCTGTCGGCCGACGTGGGCTGGCAGGAGAACAAGCTCAAGCGCGCCCGCCCGAACGTCAGCTTCGCGCCGGGCCTGAAGGATCACGTGCCCGCGCCGCCCGACGCCAGCTCCAACTACGCCCAGCCCTGGTCGTACTCCAACGAGCGTGATGTGTTCGGTACGCTGCGCGCCGAGCATGACTTCAGCGACAAGCTGACCGGCTGGGCCGCCTTCGGCATGCGCCGCAGCGACGAGGCCAATTCGCTGGGCAACGTCACGCTGACCGACGCGCGCACCGGCGCCGGCAATTTCTACCGCTTCGACAATACGCGCGAGGACAGCGTCAACACCGGCGAACTGGGCCTGCGCGCCAAGGTCCGCACCGGTCCGGTCGGCCATGAATTCGTCGTCTCGGCGTCCTTCTTCGACCTGAAGAAAAAGAACGCCTACGTGATGGACTACGCCAACACGTTCCCGACCAACATCTACGATCCGGTCTCCTACGGCAAGCCGGCCTTCAGCGCCGGCGCGCTGCGCGGCAACGACCTCGACAATCCCGCCTTGCAGGGCCGCACGCGCACCAGCAGCTACGCCATCGGCGACACCATGTCCTTCCTGGACGACAAGGTGATGCTGACGCTGGGCCTGCGCCATCAGCGGCTGTCCTCGCGCAGCTATGCATACAACACGGGCAAGGAAAACGGCGCCTATGACGACAGCCGCAATTCCCCCGCGGCTGGCTTGGTGGTGAAGGTGGCGCCCAGCGTCTCGCTGTATGCCAACTACATCGAGGCGCTGGTCGCGGGCGACACCGCGCCGGCCAATGCCAATGGCAAGCCGGTGCCCAACGTGGGCACCAGTCTGTCGCCCTATGTCTCCAAGCAGAAGGAAATCGGCGTCAAGTACGACGGCGATGGCCTGGGCGCCGGCCTGGCGCTGTTCTCGACCGACAAGCCGCGCGCCGCGTATGACGCCAACAACAACTTCACGGCGTCCGGCAAGGACCGCCACCAGGGCGTCGAACTGACTGTCTTCGGCGAGGCGAGCAAGAGCGTGCGCGTGCTGGGCGGGTTGACCTGGCTGGATGCCAAGCAGCGCGCCACCGGCAACGCCGCCATCGACGGCAACCGCGTCATCGGCGTGCCGCGCTTCCAGGCCAACCTGGGCGCGGAATGGGACATCCCCGGCGTGCAGGGCCTGACGCTGGATGGCCGGGTGGTGTACACCGGCGCGTCCTACGCGGACGATGCCAACACGCTCAAGGTGCCCGGCTGGACCCGCCTGGACGCGGGCCTGCGCTACATGATGGACGTGGACGGCCACGTGGTGACGCTGCGCGCCCGCGTCGAGAACATCGCCAACCGCAACTACTGGTCCTCGGTGGGCGGTTATCCCGGCAACGGCTATCTGGTGCTGGGCGGCCCGCGCACCTTCATGCTGAGCGCCAGCATGGACTTCTAAGGCCGCATGCGCGGCGGCGGGCCTACCAGAACCAGCCGCCGCGCGTCAGGTCCTGTTCGCAGCTCTTGTACTGCGCGGTGTAACGCTCGGCGCGCGCCCTGACTTTCTGGGACACGGTCTTGAGCCAGGCCTTGCGGTCGTAGCTGCGGTTGCGGTAGCCGGTCCAGCCTTCGTGATAGTTCAGGTACTGGCCGTAGGCATCGGACTTGGCCACGCCGTTCAGGCGCTGCGTCTTGTGCATGTACCAGCCCATGAAATCGATCGCGTCGGCGAAGTTGTCGCGGCTGGAGCCCCAACCCCCGGCGTCCTTCTTGTAGTCGTCCCAGGTCTCGTCCTTGACCTGGGCGTAGCCGTAGGCGGAACTGACGCGGCCCCAGGGAATGAGGCCCAGGAAGTAATAGCGCGGCGGCACCGCGTCCTGCTTGAAGGAGGACTCCTGGTACATCATGGCCATGGGAATCGGGACCGGCGCGCCCCATTTCTTCTGCACCTTGAGGGCGGCGTCGTGCCAGTCCGGTTTTTCCCGGAAGATGGCGCAGATGTTGTCGGGGTTCGAGGGCGGCGCGGTGGCGCAGCCGGCGAGCGCCAGCAGCAGGGGCGGCATCAGGAGCCGGGTCATTGGCGGGGGTTCCTCCAGGCGCTCCGCCGGCGTCCCGGCGGGCTATCTGTGTCAATGTGTGCCCGGATTGTATAAAAACGTTTCGTCTTAAATGCGCCGGCTCGGTGAAAAATCGTGAAAAAGATCGCTCGGACTGTCATTTCTCATCAGACAGCGCACGATTGCGGCCGGATCCTCGGCGACAAGCTCGCGTCGGGCGCGGCGACCCGGCTCGCTCTAACAGATGGACACACGACGTCGGCGTCCGATGTTATCGGGGCCAGATACACGTGTTAATTTATGCGCCCGAGCGCAAGCGCTTGGGCCGTTTGGTCCCACCCTTCCTACTCGTCGAACACCATGCACACGAACGTTGATCGCGCCCTGGCTGTCTCTCTCCGGAAAACATGGGCTCCGGGCATGCTCGCCCTGGCGTTGAGCGCGGCCCTGGCCTTCGTCGCCGTGCCGGGCATCAGCGCCGCGCAATCGGCTCATGGACACCAGCCGGCCCAACCCGCGGCGATCCAGCCCCCCGCGACGCTGCCGGCGCCCGCGCCCGCCGCCGCCGCCCGCGCCGAACAGTCCGCCAGCGCCGGCGCCCTGGCGCCGGTACAGAAGACCGACGTCAAGGACCAGGCCGCGTATGAGCGGCTGCTGGGCAACAGCGGCATCACGCTGCAATGGCTCTGGTCGGCCTCGCGCGGCCATTTGACCGCCAAGGACGAGAACGGTGTGGTGCGCCTGGAAGGGACGCAGTCCAATTTCGAAGGCACGCTGAAGATCAAGGGCGAGGTCGTGTCCATCGGCAGCGACCGCTTCGTCCTGCGCGGCACCATCCTGATCCTGGACGCGCCGGACAAGGGCCGCCGCTGCGAGCGCACGGGCGACTACGAATTCCGCGCGACGGGCAAGCGCAAGTACTGGCGCATGCAGAAGATGGAAGCCTGCGGCGGCCTGACCGACTACGTGGACGTCTACTACTAAGCCTGCCGGGCCACTGTCCATCGCGCCACGCGGCGCAGCGGACAGGCCGCCAGCGGGACGTGCGACGCGCAAGATGAAAAAAGGCCCTGGATTGCTCCAGGGCCTTTTCGCTTGGTCCAGGCCCGAGGGCCTGGAGGGCGGCGCTTACAGCTCGACGACGTCGGCCACGTCCTTGTAGTCCGCGATCTTGTCGAAGTTCAGGTATTGATAGATCTGGTCGCCGCTCTTATTGATGACGCCCATGTCCACCATGTATTCCTCCTTGGTCGGAATACGGCCCAGCTTCGAGCAGATGGCGGCCAGTTCGGCCGAGCCCAGGTACACGTTGGTGTTCTTGCCCAGGCGGTTCGGGAAGTTGCGGGTGCTGGTCGACATGACCGTCGCGCCTTCGCGCACCTGCGCCTGGTTGCCCATGCACAGCGAGCAGCCCGGCATTTCGGTGCGCGCGCCGGCCGTGCCGAACACGCCGTAGTGACCTTCCTCGGTCAGCTGCGTGGCGTCCATCTTGGTCGGCGGGGCCACCCACAGCTTGACCGGGATGTCGCGCTTGCCTTCCAGCAGCTTGGACGCCGCGCGGAAGTGGCCGATGTTGGTCATGCAGCTGCCGATGAACACTTCGTCGATCTTGGCGCCGGCCACGTCCGACAGCGTCTTGACGTCGTCGGGGTCGTTCGGGCAGGCCACGATGGGCTCGTGCACGTCGGCCAGGTCGATCTCGATCACGGCGGCGTACTCGGCGTCGGCGTCCGGCTGCAGCAGCTTGGGATCGGCCAGCCAGGCTTCCATGGCCTTGATGCGGCGGCCCAGCGAGCGCTCGTCTTCATAGCCGTTGGCGATCATCCACTTCAGCATCACGATGTTGCTGTTGATGTACTCGATGATCGGTTCCTTGTTCAGGCGCACCGTGCAACCGGCGGCCGAACGTTCGGCGGAAGCGTCCGACAGTTCGAAGGCTTGCTCGACCTTCAGGTCCGGCAGGCCTTCGATTTCCAGGATGCGGCCGGAGAAGATGTTCTTCTTGCCCTGCTTGGCCACGGTCAGCAGATCCTGCTTGATCGCGTACAGCGGAATGGCGTTGACCAGGTCGCGCAGCGTGACACCGGGCTGCATCTTACCCTTGAAGCGGACCAGCACCGATTCCGGCATGTCCAGCGGCATCACGCCGGTGGCGGCGGCGAAGGCCACCAGGCCCGAGCCGGCGGGGAACGAGATGCCGATGGGGAAGCGGGTGTGCGAGTCGCCGCCGGTGCCGACGGTGTCGGGCAGCAGCATGCGGTTCAGCCACGAGTGGATCACGCCGTCGCCCGGACGCAGCGAAATGCCGCCACGGGTGCTGATGAACTCGGGCAGCGTGTGGTGCGTCTTCACGTCCACGGGCTTGGGATAGGCGGCGGTGTGGCAGAACGACTGCATCACCAGGTCGGCCGAGAAGCCCAGGCAGGCCAGGTCCTTCAGCTCGTCGCGGGTCATGGGGCCGGTGGTGTCCTGGCTGCCGACCGAGGTCATCTTCGGTTCGCAGTAGGTGCCCGGGCGCACGCCCTTGCCTTCCGGCAGGCCGCAGGCGCGACCCACCATCTTCTGGGCCAGCGTGTAGCCCTTGCCGGAATCGACCGGATCCTTGGGCAGGCGGAACAGCGTCGAAGGCGCCAGGCCCAGCGCTTCGCGCGCCTTGGCCGTCAGGCCGCGGCCGATGATCAGCGGAATGCGGCCGCCGGCGCGCACTTCGTCGAACAGCACGTCGGACTTCACTTCGAATTCAGCGATGACTGCGCCGTTCTTGATGGCCTTGCCGTCGTAGGGACGCAGTTCGACCACGTCGCCCATTTCCATCTGGGACACGTCCAGCTCGATCGGCAGGGCGCCGGCGTCTTCCATGGTGTTGTAGAAGATCGGGGCGATCTTGCTGCCCAGGCACACGCCGCCGAAGCGCTTGTTCGGCACGAAGGGGATGTCTTCGCCGGTGAACCACAGCACCGAGTTGGTCGCGGACTTGCGCGACGAACCCGTGCCGACCACGTCGCCGACGTAGGCGACCAGGTGGCCCTTTTCCTTGAGCGATTCGATGAACTTCACCGGGCCGCGCTTGCCGTCTTCCTCCGGCTGGAACGCGGCGCCTTCGCGCTTGTTCTTCAGCATCGCCAGGGCGTGCATCGGGATGTCGGGGCGGGTGGTGGCGTCCGGGGCCGGCGACAGGTCGTCGGTGTTGGTTTCGCCGGGCACCTTGAAGACGGTGATCGTCAGGCTCTCGGGCAGCTCGGGGCGGCTGGTGAACCATTCGGCGTCGGCCCAGCTCTGCAGCACGGCGCGCGCGTTGGCATTGCCCTTGTCGGCCTTTTCCTTCACGTCGTGGAAGGAGTCGAACATCAGCAGGGTCTTCTTCAGCGCCTCGGCGGCGATGGTGCCGATTTCAGCGTCGTCCAGCAGTTCGATCAGCGGGCCAATGTTGTAGCCGCCGAGCATGGTGCCCAGCAGTTCCGTCGCCTTGGCGCGGCTGATCAGCGCACAAGCTTCCTTGCCCAGCGCCACGGCGGCCAGGTACGAGGCCTTGACCTTGGCGGCGTCGTCCACGCCGGCAGGCACGCGATGCGTCAGCAGCTCGACCAGGTTCTGCTCTTCGCCGGCGGGCGGGTTCTTCAGCAGTTCGATCAGTTCGGCGGTTTGTTTGGCCGTCAAGGGCAGCGGGGGGATCCCCAGGGCCGCGCGCTCGGCGACGTGTTGACGATAAGTATCCAGCATGGAAGGCCTGCTCAAAGTCGGGTTGGAAGAAGGGTTACCGGACGGATTGTAGAGGCAAGGCCGGCCGCTCGCAAATGTCTTATATCTTATATAAGACTTGCGGCGACGCGACTGTTGCCAGCAGGCGACGGCATGGCCGCCGCCGATCCGACCCCGGTTGATTCAGGCGTCGCCCTTACTCGGGCACGGCGTCGTAGACCACCGCGACGCGCTTGAAATTGGCGCCGTATTGTTTCACGTCCAGCTGGAATGGCGCGCTGTCGCCGGGCGCCAGGCGCGGCAGCCGCAGCTCCTCGGAACGGGCGCCGGTCAGCTGGTCCTGGGCGTCGTACAGGCTGATCCAGACCTTGACCTTCTTGACCGCGGCCTGGTCGTCGTTGCGCACGCGTCCGTGGACCACCACATACTTGTAGCGGAAGCGGTAGCTGAAGTTCAGCGTGCCGGTGCCGACCGCGGCCTCGGTGTTTTCGACCGTCACCGCCAGCTTGGGGCGCGGGCCGGGCAGTTCGGTGCGCTTGGCGGGATTCCAGTCCGTCTTGACCTCGGTATAGCGCGCGAAGTCGCGCCCGACCAGCTCCACCGGCACGCGTTCGCCCGGATACAGATAGGCGGGCAGCTCCCAGGATTGGCGCAGCTCCAGCGGCTGCGAGCCGTCGAACACCGCGATCGAGGCGCGCGGGGACAGCGCGACATAGCGGTCGCTGGTGTTGCTGGCTTCGGCGTAGAGCCGGGGGCGGTCGATCTCGTCGAGCAGCCGGCGCGGCGCGCTGAGCTTGAGCTGCGCGGGATCGAACAGGGCGAAATTCTCGTCCAGCAGTTCCAGCGCGGTCAGCCGGGGCTTTGGAATCGCGCGGATGGCCGCCGGGCTGATGCGCTGCATCCGGCTGGCGGCGTTGGCCTGCGCGCTGGCGTCCTGGCCGCCGGACGCCGTGGTCTGGACCATGTATTCATAGGACGCGACCGCGCCATCGCCGTACAGCTCGCAGCGCACGTCGAAGGTGGTGGCGGCGCCGGCCGCCAGCGAGCTCGCCGCGCCGTAGCCGTTGCCGCTGCCGATCAGCTTGCCGCCGGCGTCGTACAGCATCACCGTGACCTGCGCGGTGGAGATGGCGCTGGCGCCTTCATTCTTCAGGATGCCGACCAGCCGGTGCGCGCCGTCGTTCTGGACCAGCTGCACCTTGCTGGCGGCGACCTGCCGGGTGATGGCGCTCATCGCGGGGCTGACCGAGCCGATGCGCAGCTCGTAGCGGCTGTAGGGCTGGCTGGGCAGGTCGATCAGCACCGGGCTGTACTCGCCGGGCAGCAGGGTGCGCGACAGCGGCGAGCCGCTGGCCGAGTTCTGCGCCAGGTCGCCCTGGTAGAACTGCGCGCTGACGCTGGGCGCGTTGATGGCCTTGCCGGTCTCGTTGCGCATCATCATCAGCAGCTGCTTGCGGCTGCCGTTGCCGATTTCCCGGGTGTCCGTCAGCTTCACCAGCGAGGCGTCGATGGGCGGGATGCGTGGCGCCGCCTGATACGAGGTGCGCGAGGAACCGTTCATCAGCGAGATGACCACGGGAATCGAGATCACGGCCACCGCGATCGCGGCGGCGGTGATGGCCAGATTGGGCTTGACGCGCGGCGTTGCCGGCGCCTGCATGCCGCGCAGGATCTGTTCCAGCCGCTCGGCGACGTTGTCCTCGACCAGCGTCACGGCCTGGCAGTGGGTGCAGCGGTATTCGTTCTGGTCCAGCTTGGTGAAGTGGCCGCTGCCGCAGTTCGAGCAGGTCAGGGTCACGGTATTGATGGTGGCGTGTTTGGCTGTCATGGACGCGGGCTGCGGGCGTATGGGTGTCTGGTGCGCACGCGGAGCCTGGGAGGGCGGGCGCGGCGGCTGCGCTGGCCGGCAAGGATAGCGGTGGAGCGGCCATCAGACATGGACGCTCGCATCCATTTGTGACAAAAGATGTGGAGCTGTCTGCTGAAGGGGCCGGGCAAGGCCCGGTGCTATCATCGCGTCCGTCTTCCACACGCCATCTGGCAAGCGCGTCCGCCGTTCCCAATCGTTTCCTACCTGGCCGCGCCGCGCGGCGGGCAGAGCCGAGGCAGGTCAGGCTCTTTCCCCGCATGAGCATCTACCAACATCTGCTGTTCCTGGCCTGCGTGGCACTCGCCACCTATGCGCAGACCATGACCGGTTTCGCCTTCGGCCTGGTGCTGCTGGGCCTGTCCGGGGTGTTCCAGCTGGCGTCGGTGTCCGAGGTGGCCAACGTGGTGAGCGTGCTGTCGCTGGTGAACGCGGCCGTCACGCTGGCCCGCGCCAAGCCGCAGGTCAACTGGCGGTTGCTGGCGCCGGCGCTGGGCAGCAGCCTTGTCGGCGTGGTCGCGGGCGTGTTCGCGCTGGCCTGGATCAGCGGTTCGATGGCCGTGGCGCTGCAATTGCTGCTGGGCGTGACCATCATGGCCTGCGCCGTCCTGCTGGTGGCGCGCGCCGAACCCTTGCCGCGCCTGTCCTCGCGCGGCTCCTTCGTCTTCTTCGGCAGCGTGTCCGGCCTGCTGGGCGGCCTGTTCTCCAGCGCCGGGCCGCCCATGGTCTATCATCTGTACCGCCAGCCGCTGCCGCTGGCGTCCATCCGCAACAGCCTGCTGATCCTGTTTTCGTTCAACGCCCTCGCGAGGCTGGGCCTGGTGACAAGCCAGGGCCAGTTCCAGGCCTCATCCTTCTGGCTGAGCGCGCAGGCATTGCCGCTGGTGATCGCCGTGACCTGGGCGGCGCGCCGCTACGGCAGCGCCGGATCGATGAAAACCGTCAGGCGCATGGTGTTCGTGCTGCTGCTGGCGGCCGGAGCAGGGCTGGTCGTGCCCGCCGCCCGCCAGCTGGCGGGCGGATAGGCGATGCGGGCGCGCTAGCGGTGTTCGCCGCTGATGTAGCGCTCCAGCTCGGTGATGATGAATTTCTGCTCGCTCATGACGTCCTTGACCAGGTCGCCGATCGAGACCAAGCCGACCAGCTTCTGTTCATGGATGACCGGCAGGTGCCGGAAATGGCGTTCGGTCATGAGCGCCATGCAGTGCTCGCGGGTGTCTTCCGGTCGCACGTAATAGACCGATTCAGTCATGATGTCGCGGACCTTGGTGGTGCGCGAGGAGCGGTCCTGCAGCACGATCTTGCGGGCGTAGTCGCGTTCGGTCAGCATGCCCAGCACCGTCTCGCCATCCACCACGACCACGGCGCCGATGCCGCGTTCGGCCATGGTGCGGATGGCGTCGTAGACGGAGGATTCCGGCGCCACCGTCACGACCGCCGGGTTGGACTTTTCCCTGAGAATCTCAGCCACTTTCTTCACGATGCGCTCCCGAATCGCTGCCTGGGTTCAAACCCTGGCCGCCCCGCGCGGCTGATGCCGTCATCGCCGCGAGGCGCGGTCCTGGCTCCATCCTAAGCCCGAGCCCCGACTTGCCGCAAGCGCGCCGGCGGAGCCGGGCGTCCGGGCGACTCGGACCTGTCATCCGGCGGCAACATCGCGCGTCTGGGCGTCGGCGGGTCGGGTAGCGACCCGCCGACGCCTGCTCCGGCTCAACGGATCAGGAAGCCGGCGCCGACCGGATCGTTCTGGTCGATCACCCAGCGCGCCGTGCCCAGGATGCTGGCCGTGCCCTTGACCGTGGGACGCACCGCGCGCGTGCCGTTCAGGTCGACCTCGCCCAGCAGGCAGCCCTCGAAGGTGCCGCTGCCCAGCAGGCCCTCGGAGCGGATCGGCTGGTTCAGGCCGAGTTTGCCGCGGGCCTCGAACATGGCCATCATCGCGCTGGTGCCGGTGCCGCCGGGCGAGCGGTCGAGCTGGCCGGCGCTGAACACGTGCACGTTCTTGTAGAAGGCGCCCTCGATGGTGGGCTCGTGCCAGAACGTGATGAAGTTCAGGTTGTTGATATGGGCCTCGGTCGGGTGCTGGATGCGCTGGCGGGCATTGAGCTGGTCGCGCACGATCAGGCCCATGCGCGACAGCTCGGTGCCGTTGTCCGGCGAGATGCGCAGGCCGCAGCGCGACAGGTCGACGATGCCGAAGTAGTTGCCGCCCCAGACGATGTCGGCCGACAGCGTGCCGTAGCCGGGCAGTTCCACCGGGATGTCCTGCGCGGCCACGTAGGCGGGCACGTTCTCGAAGCGCGTCCACAGCACCTGCTCGCCTTCCGAGGCGACTTCCGACACGACCAGGCCGGCGGTGGTCTCGAAGCGGATGCGGGTGATGCCGTCGGGGCCGCGCGGCACCAGGCCGTTGGCCACCATCGCCATGCTGACCGCGATGGTGCCGTGGCCGCACATGTGCGAATACTCGGTGCCGTCGATATAGATCAGGCCGGCGTCGAACTCGGGGCTGGACGGCGGCGTCAGGAACACGCCGAACATGTCCTTGTGGCCGCGTGGCTCGCGCATCAGCGCCTTGCGCAGCCAGTCATAGCGCTGCTCCAGGAAGGCGCGCTTTTCCAGGATGGTCGAGCCGGCGGGATAGGGGATGCCGCTGTGGACGATGCACAGGGGCTCGCCTTCGGTGTGGGTATAGATGACGTCGAACGCGTCTTGCTTGCGCATGGCGTGTGCTCCAGGCTTGGGGGTAGGGTAAGGGTTCATTTGCCGCGTTCGGACAGCATGTCCAGCCCGACGGTCAAATCGAGGATGACGATGGCGATCACCGCTACCGCGATCGTGGCGCCCGAGACGGCGGCGATGGTCGGATCGATCGTGTACTGCACGTAGTTGAAAAGCTTGACGGGAATGGTGTTCAGGTCCGCCGTGGTGTTGAAGATCGACAGCTCCACGTTGATCCACGACGAGATGAAGGCGAAGATCGATCCAGTCACGATGCCGGGCCGGATCTGCGGCAGCGTCACCAGGAAGAATGTGGTCCAGGGATTGGCGCCCAGGTCCGCCGAGGCTTCCTCCAGCGCGCGCTGCTCCGGCGTCAGGAGGCCCAGCGTGGCGCGCAGCACGAAGGGGGCGATGATGACGACGTGGCCGATCAGCAGCGACAGGAAGCTGCGCGTCAGGCCGAAGTACGCGCCGTACTGCAGCAGCGCCGCGCCCAGCACGATGTGCGGCAGGACCAGCGGCGACATCAGCACCGACGACAGCTCCGCCTTGCCCGGGAATTCGTGGCGCGCCAGCGCCAGGGCGGCGGGCACCGTAAGCAGCACCGCCGCCGCGGTGGCGGCCAGCGCCAGCACGGTGCTGGTGGCGAAGGCCGCCGCGTAGCCGGGTTCGGCCAGCATGGCGCGGTACCAGTCCAGCGTCCATCCCTGCGGCGGGAAAGCCAGGTAGGGCGTGGCGGTGAAGGACGCGCCCAGGATCACCAGCAGCGGCAAGGCCAGATAGGCGAGCACGCCCAGGGCGGACAGGCGGATCAGACAGCGGGCGATCATCGTGCGCCTCCGGGCGGAACGGCGGCGCGGTTGGCCAGCGCCACCAGGATCAGGGTCAGGACCAGCAGCACCATGCTCAGCGCGCCGCCGTAATGGAAGTCGAACACCGTGCTGTATTGCTGGAAGATCAGCATGGACAGCACCGTGACGCGTCCGCCGGACAGCAGCGCCGGCGTCACATAGGCGCTGACCGCCAGCGTGAAGACGATGATGGCGCCGGATATCACGCCCGGCAGCGTCAGCGGCCAGGTGACGTGCACGAAGGTGGCCGCAGGGCTGGCGCCCAGGTCCGCCGAGGCCTGCTCGCAGGCCGGATCGACGCGCGCCAGCGCATTGCCCACGGCCAGCACCACGAAGGGCAGCAGCACGTAGACCATGCCGATCAGGATGCCCAGCTCGGCGCCGATGAAGCGCACCGGCCGGTCGGCGGCGCCGGTCGCCATCAGCGCCTGGTTGACCAGCCCGTTGCGGCCCAGCAGCACCATCCAGCCGAAGGCGCGCACGATGTTGCTGGTGAACAGCGGCACCACCAGCAGGATCACGCAGGCCCTGCGCCATGCCCGCCAGCGCACCACCCGCACCAGATACCAGGCCAGCGGATAGCCCAGCGCCACGCAGATCACGGTGGTGTAGAAGGCCAGCCGGAACGTCACCAGGATCACGTCCCAGTGGTACTGGTCGGCCAGCACGCGCAAGTAGTTGGCCGGCGTCAAGGCCGTGCCCGACGGACCTCCGGTGATGCTGGCCAGCGCCACCACGGCCAGCGGGGCCAGGAAGAAGGCGGCGAAGAACAGCGCGGGCGCAGCCAGCAGCAGGGCGGGCGCGCGCAGGGAGCGGCGCGTCATGATTGGCCGCCGATCAGGTGCAGGTCCGTGGCCGCGAAGGCCAGCGTGGCGGCGTCGCCCGCGCGCAGCCCCGCCGGCGCGGAGCCGCCGTGCCGCGCCACCAACGTCTGTCCGTCCACGTCGACATGGATCATGCAGTGGCTGCCCACGTTGATCACGTCGCGCACCGTGCCGCGCAGCGCGCAGTCCGCGCCGGAGCCGTCTTGCGCGAGGCGCAGGTCTTCCGGACGCAGCAGCGCCAGGCCGCTGGCCGGCGCGTCGCCGGCCGCGCGCGTCACATGCAAGCCCTGTGCCTGCAGCCGCAGCGAGCCGTTCGCCTCGATGGCGTAGGGGATCAGGTTGGCGTCGCCGATGAACTCGGCCACGAAGCGCGAGGCCGGACGCCGGTAGATGTCGGCGCCCGCGCCGGCCTGTTCGATGGCGCCGGCGCGCATCACCACCACGCGGTCGGCCATGGTCATGGCTTCTTCCTGGTCGTGCGTGACGAAGACGAAGGCAATGCCCAGCCTGGCTTGCAGGTGCTTGAGCTCCAGCTGCATGCGCTTGCGCAGCTTCAGGTCCAGCGCCGACAGCGGCTCGTCCAGCAGCAGCAGCTTGGGCCGGTTGACGATGGCGCGCGCCAGCGCCACGCGCTGCTGCTGTCCGCCGGACATCTCGCGCGGATAGCGCGGCCCGAACTCGGCCAGGCCCACCATGTCCAGCGCCGCCCGCGCGCGCTCGGCGGCCTCGGCGCGCGACGCGCCCTGGCGGCGCGGGCCGTAGGCCACGTTGTCCAGCACGCTCATGTGCGGGAACAGCGCGTAGTTCTGGAACACCGTGTTCAGCGGGCGATGATGGGGCGGCAGTCGGCTGACGTCGCGGCCTTCGATCAGGATGCGGCCGGCATCCGGCGTGAGGAAGCCGGCGATCGAGCGCAGCAGCGTGGTCTTGCCGCAGCCGCTGGGGCCCAGCAGCGCGACGAACTCGCCCTGGTTGATGGCCAGATCGATGCGGTCCAGCGCCTGGTAGGCGCCGAAGCGCGTCGACACGCCTTCTATGGATAGCAAAGCGGACATGACGGTTCCTGCGTTCAGCGCTTGCGGGCGACCTGGCGGTTCCAGGCCTCGGTGACTTCGGCGCGGCGGCTGTTGATCAGGTTCCAGTCGAACAGGCTCAGGTTCTGCACCGAGCCCTCGGCGCCCCAGGGCAGCTTGCGCGCCACGTCGGGCGGCACCTGGGTGTTCTTGACGGCCGGACCCAGGTAGAGCCGCTGCGCCAGGCAGGCCGCGGCCTGCGGCGTGAGCGCGGTGTCGATGAAACGCTGCGCGGCGGCCTTGTTCGGCGCGCCCTTGACCAGGTGCAGCCGGGCGTCGGTGGCCCAGGCGCCTTCCTTGGGCACGGCGAAGCCGATCGGCAGGCCCTTGTCGATCAGGTCCCAGGCGCCCACGTTGAAATGCGCGCCGATCACCGCTTCGCCGCTCTGGTAGGCATTGGTGGCCGCGCCCGAGCTGTCGAAGTACAGCGCCGTGTCCAGCGTGGCGAGCTTGGCGTAGAGCGGAGCCAGGTTGGACGGATCCACCGACCAGACGCGCGCCAGGAAGAACACGAAGGGCACGCCCGAGGAATTGGCGGGCGAGGGCAGGGCCACCGCGCCGGCGTATTCGGGCCGCCATAGATCCTTCCAGCTGGCCGGCGGCTGCTTGACCTCGCGCGTGTTGTAGACGATGCCCAGCGAGTAATAGCCGGAGCTGACCGCGTAGGCGGCGCCGTCCTTGCGGTACACGCCCTGGTCGATCACGTTCTTCAGGTTCGGGATGGCGGCCGGGTCCAGCGTGTCCAGCACGCCGGCCTGCTCGGCCAGCTCGCTGATGCCGCCGTCCAGCCAGGCCACGTCGATGGTGGGCGCCGCCTTCTGCTGCTGGAGCTTGGCCAGCGTCGTGGTCGAGGTGCCGACCTCCGGCGACACCTGCACGCCGGTCGCCTGGGTGTAGGGCTCGGCGACGCAGGCGCGGAACGCGTCGCCCCAGTTGCCGCCGTACCAGGCGACGGTGATCTTCTGCTGCTGCGCGCCAGCCAGCGGGGCCGTGATCAGCCCCGCGGCGAGCAAGGCGGCGCCAGCGGCGCCGCGGACGAATGTTGCCATGTCGGATTCCCCTTGTAGTTTGTCGATCCGTGATCTGGACACTGTCTAGCCACATCAACATCTTGGTGGATGCCCGGGAAAACCAGCTTGAAGGCGCGGGACATAAATTTGAATAATTGCGTCATGCAGCCGCCGCTTTCCGCCCCTACCGAGCCCGTTCCCTATGAAGACGATGCCGATGCCCCGGCTCGGGGAAAACCCGCGCTCGCGGTCGGCATCGTGCTGCTGGACCAGTTCACGCTGGCCGCCTTCGCGGGTTTCGTCGACGCCTTGCGCCTGGCCGGCGATCACGGCGGACGCAGCCGGCAGATCCACACGTCCTGGCGGGTGATGAGCTGGGACGGCAAGCCGCGATGCTCCAGCGCGGGCCTGACCATCGACGTGGCGGCAGGCCTGCCGGACGATCCCGAGCAGTTCGACTACGTGGCGGTCTGCGGCGGCAACGACTACATCAACGGGCACATGCCGGAGCCCTTGCGGGACTGGCTCCGGCTGGCCGCCGAGCGGCGCGTGCGGTTGCTGGGCATCTGCACCGGCACCTTCGCATTGGCGCAGGCCGGCGTGGTCGGGCCGCGCACGGTCTGCGTGCACTGGAACGTGCTGGAAGCCTTTCGCGAACGCTTTCCGCAGACCCGCGCCGTGGTCGACCGGCTGTTCATCGACGAGGGCGACCTGATTTCCTGCGCGGGCTCGACTGCCGCGATCGACCTGGGCCTGTATCTGGTGGCGCGCCATTGTGGCCGCGACAAGGCGCAGCAGGCCATGCGGCACATGATGCTGCAGGGCGTGCGGCCGGCGCGCGTGCCACAGGCGCATTTCCGCAGCGACCTGTCCGGCATCCAGGATCTGCGCGTCAGGCAGGCCGCGCATTTCATCGAGCAGCGCATCGACAATCCGCCGCCGCTGGACGCCATCGCCCGTTATGTCGGCGTCGGGCGCAGGCAGCTGGAGCGGGCGTTCCGCATGGCCACGGGTTTATCGCCGATGGCATTCCAGCGCCAGTTGCGCCTGGAATATGGCTGCTGGTTGCTGCTGAACAAACCCGGCAGCATTACCCAGGTTGCGCTGGATTGCGGTTTTGCCGACGGCGCGCATTTCTCGCGGGACTTCCGCGCGCATTTTGGCGTGTCCCCGCGCCAATATCTGCAATCCGGGTCGGCCGTCGCGCGCGAACCCGATTCCATGGGCGGTCTGGCGACGGTCTGAATCAATCAGGTTTTACCTGGCGCGCATGCCGGTTGCTCGCCGGCATATACGGGGCGTACCCGTGATAACCCTAGGAAATTAATGTATTTTCAGCTTGTCGCAAGCCTCGCGCGGCCGGTTTTCCTATTTTTGTAACCCGTTGATATTTTTTTGGAATCCATGGCCTGGAAAATATTGAGAATGGCGCCTTTTTGAGATTAAATATTTTCGACTGGATACATTCTGCTGTTTTTTGTTTTCAGTAGACCTACCGTCATCGCGGGGATGGCGGAAAACGTAGGCGGCCTGTGGCGCGGCGCGGCGCGCACAGCCGGATCGCGGGCGCGCAGACGGTTTTCCTGATTGTTTTGCGGTTGTTTGTCGGTGTCAGCAGTTTCGTCCATCCCTCGCAGGAGGCGTCATAATGCATTGGCTTACCCTCAACCGCCTGCTCCGCGCTGAACGCGGCATGCAGAAAGCGGATCTATACGGTCAGATCGCGGCAATCCACAAGGCCCAGGCAGTCATCGAGTTCGATCTTCAGGGTCATGTCCTGATGGCGAACCAGAATTTCCTGGACACCATGGGTTATTCCCTGGACGAAGTCCTGGGGCAGCATCACCGCATGTTCATACGCCCGGAAGAACGTGATTCCGCGGCCTACGCCGAGTTCTGGGACAAACTGGGGCAGGGCGCCTACGACTCCGGCCGCTATCGCCGCGTGCGCAAGGACGGCAGCGATATCTGGCTGCAAGCCACCTACAGTCCGATCTGTGACAAGCGCGGTCGCCCGTTGAAAGTGATCAAGTACGCGACCGATATCAGCGAACAGCAGCAGCGGCAGGCCGATTTCGAAGGCCAGCTGGCGGCGATTTCCAAAGTCCAGGCGATTATCGAGTTCGAGCTGGATGGCACGATATTGCGCGCCAACGAACTGTTCCTGGACGCGATGGGATACCGCGCCGACGAGGTCGTGGGCCGTCATCACAGCATGTTCGTCACGCCGGAGGAGGCGCGCGGCGCCGCCTACCAGGAGTTCTGGCGCAAGCTGCGCGAAGGCCGCCATGACGCCGGGCAGTATCTGCGTATCGGCAAGGGCGGCCGGCAGGTCTGGATCGAGGCCAGCTACAACCCCATCCTCGATGCCGAGGGTCGGCCCTTCAAGGTGGTCAAGTACGCCACCGACATCACCAAGCGCTTCACCGCCGCGCAGACGCTGCGGGTCACGGTGCAGGGCTTGACCGAGAATGCCGAACGCGCGTCCCAGGCCAACTCGCTGGCGCAGGATGCCTGCAAGGTGGCCGAAGAGGGCGGCCGCACGGTGCAGGACGTGGTGCGCACGATGTCCGCCATCACCGACAGCTCGCGCCGCATTTCCGAAATCATCGGCGTGATGGACGGCATCGCCTTCCAGACCAACATCCTGGCGCTCAACGCCGCGGTCGAGGCGGCCCGGGCCGGCACGCACGGCAAGGGTTTTGCAGTGGTTGCCGCCGAGGTACGCAGCCTGGCGCAGAACAGCGCCGCGGCGGCCAAGGAGATCAAGGGGTTGATCACCACATCGGTGGAGCAGATCCAGGCGGGAGCGGTACAGGTCCAGTCGGCCGGCAGCACCATGGATGACATCGTCACGTCGTCGCACCGGGTCACCGAGATCATGGGCGAGGTGGTCCAGGCGTCGCTGGCGCAGTCGTCCAAGCTCGGCGACGTGACCGAAGACATCACTGCGATGACCGCCGACGCCGCCCAGGTGCTCAGGCAATCGACGGCCGAGCGCGAGGTGCGGCCGGTCTCCGTGGTCAAGCCGGTGGCGCAGGGCGTGCGGGCGCGCCCCGCGGCCAATACGCCCATGCCGTCCAAGCCGGTGCTGGAGTACGTCCGCTACTGAGGGGCGCGGCGGGCAGAGGGCGGGATGCGCTATAAAGTGCGTCTTGCCTGAACTTCGCGGGCCCGGGCGGCAAGATCGCCGTCCGGGCCCGCCGCCATTGCCACGCCCATGACCGAATCCGAAGCCCTGGCCCTTGCCTCGCACCGCCATTACAAGGGCGGCCTGTACCGCTATGTGGGCGAAGCCCGCCATTCCGAAACGCTGGAAACCATGGTGGTGTACGAACACCTGTGGCCGCATGCGCGCGGCTTGTGGGTGCGGCCGGCGGAGATGTTCTTCGGCCAGCTGGCCGACGGTTCGCCGCGCTTCGCGCCGCTGGACGCCAAGTGAGCGGCGCGCGCGCCTTGCCGGCGACCCTGGCCGCCGCGCTGCATGCGCTGCGCGGCCCTTTCGTCGTGGCCGACCTGGAAACCACCGGCCTGTCCACCGCCAGTTGCGAGATTCTTGAAATCGCCGCGGTGCGCGTGCAGGCCGATGGCGCTTGCGAGCGGGAATATGCGCAGGTGGTGCGCACACGGGGCCGGGTGCCGCCGTTCATCAGCCAGCTGACCGGCATCACGCAGGCCGAAGTGGACCGGTTCGGCGTCCCCGTGAGGCAGGCGTTCTCGTCCTTCCTGGATTTCGTCGAGGACCTGCCGGTGTTCTTTCACAACGCCTCGTTCGACCGGCGTTTCCTGGCGGCCGCCTCGGACCAGACCGGGCTGGCCTTCGCCAATCCGGTGCACTGCACGCTGGCGCTGGCGCGTCGCGCCTGGCCGGAACTGCCGTCCCATAAACTGGATATCCTGGCCCGCCATGTGGGCGCGTCGGATCCGACGCACCGCGCCTTGGCCGACGTGCGCACGACGGTGGCGGTGGCGCTGGCCGCCGGGGCCAGGCTGGCGCGGGCTTGATGCCCGCCCGATGACTGCGGGAGCGCGACATGAGCGATTTGCGGGAGATCACGGCGGCGGTGCGGCGATTCACCGAGGAAAGGGAGTGGCAGCCCTTCCATACGCCCAAGAACCTGGCGATGGCCCTGGCCGGCGAGGCGGGCGAGCTGCTGGCCCTGTTCCAGTGGCTGACCGCCGAAGAGTCCCGCGGCCTGTCGCCCGCGCGGCTGGCCGAGGTGGCCGACGAGATCGCCGACGTGCAGATGTACCTGGCTGCGCTGGCCGATCAGCTGGGCATCGACATCGCCGGCGCGGTCTCGGCGAAGATGGCCAAGAACGCGCTGAAATATCCGGCGGATCGCTTTCGCGGCAGCGCGCGCAAGTATGACGATCCGCCCGAAACGGACTGAACGCTACAGCACCTTCTGCTCGTGATGCACCTGGGGCGGCTCGACGAAGAAGCCCGCCACGAGCTTGCGCCATTCCTGGAAATCGCTGGATTCGCGGAAGTCCACCATGTGGTTCTCGACGGTTTCCCAATCGACCACGAGCGTGTAGCGCTGCGGCTGTTCGATGCTGCGGTAGAGCTGCATGTCGTGGCAGCCGCGGGCGCGCAGGAACAGGGGCTTGGCTTGGGCCACGCCGGCCTCGAACAGCGCCTCCTGGCCTTCGCGGACGTGAATGCTGGCGATCTCCTGGATCATTCTGGGTCTCCGTAGGAATGGGGCCGGGCGCAATCCCGCCGGCCGGAGTAGTATGGCTGAAAAACTCCGCACGCGTCGCCCGAGGGCAGGCGCGCCAACCCCGTTCCGGCCCCATCGATGACCCGAGTCGCCACCTTGCCGCGCCTCATCGCTGTCCGACTGCTGTGGTATGCGGCGGTTGGCACGGTTGCGCTGGTCGCCTTCAAGCTGCACACGCAGTTCGGGGCCGACGTGTTGCTGACGGCGATCGCCGCCTACGTGCCCTTGTCCCTGTCCTTCCTGCCCGTCCTGGCCTGGCTGTGCGGCCGCCGGCGCGGATCCGGGCGAGCGGGCGCGGAAGCCGCGCCGGGCTGGCCCGGATACCTGGCCGCCACGACCGGCATTGTCATGCTGGCCGGCTATCATGTGGCGGCCGCGCCGTACCTGGCCGAATGCGGCATCCTGCTGTTGCTGGTGGCGGCCGATCTGTGGCTGGTTCGCAAGGAGTCGGCGTACTTCCTGGCCCTCGCCGGCTGACATTTCCTTTCCCGGCCAGATCCTCTCCCGACGCCTCCGACGCCGTGCCTGCCGCCTTCGCCTCGCGACGCCATGACCTGGACTGGATACGCGCCGGCGCTTTCGCGCTGCTGATCCTCTACCACCTGGGCATGCTGTACGTGCAGGGGTGGGGGTGGCATGTCAAGAGCCGCTGGACCACGCCGGCCCTGCAGGCGCCGATGCTGCTGCTCAATCCGTGGCGGCTGACCCTGCTGTTCTTCGTGTCCGGCGCGGTTTCCGCCCACGCCTTGCGCAAATTCGGCGCGGCAGGCTTTGCGCGCGAGCGCAGCTACAGGCTGGCGCTGCCCTTGCTGTTCGCGATCTTCATCGTCGTGCCTTTGCAATCGTATGCGGAGCTGTGGCACAAGGTTGACTACCGCGGCGATTTCCTGACGTTCTATGTCGAGCGCTACCTGACCTTCGGCAACCTGGCGCCGATCTACGGGCCCGAGGCCGCGGGTTTCTATCTGCCGACCTACAACCACATGTGGTTCGTGCTGTATGTGCTGGCCTACGCGCTGGTGGCGGCCGCCGTGCTGGCCGCGGCGCCGCGCCGGCTCACGCAGGCCTGCGCGCGCTGGACGGCGGGCATCGGCGCCTGGGTTTTCCTGATCGTGCCGGTGGTGGCGCTGGGTCTGGCCCGCGCGTGGCTGGGACGCGCCTATCCGGAAACGCATCTGCTGGTCGACGATTGGCATGCCCATCTGCACTATGGCCTGGCCTACGCGCTGGGGCTGGCGGCGGCGGGCGCCGACCGCCTGTGGCCGGAACTGGTCCGGTTGCGGCGGCTGATCCTTGCCGTTGCCCTGGCGTGTTTCGCGCTGCGGCTGATCGTGGTGCTCAAGCTCTGGCCGGCTCTGTCCGCGTCCGTTTGGGGCGAGGCGTTTGCGCGTGAAGCCTATGCCTGGACCGTCATCTGCGTCATCCTGGCCTATGCCCGCGCGGGCCTGGATCACGACAGCGCCTGGCGCGCGCCGGTCAATCAGGCCATCTTCACGTTCTATCTGTTTCACCAGACCTTCATCATCGGCGCCTGGTGGCTGGTGCAGCGCTGGCAGCCGGGGCCGGTGCTGGAGCCCGCGCTGGTCATGTCGTTGACGCTGGCGGGATGCTGGGCGGCCTATGTGTTGGCGCTGCGCAGCGGTCCGCTGCGACCGTGGTTGGGGCTGCGGCCCTTGCCCGCTGCGGCGCGGGCCCGAGCCGAGACGGCGTAGTCCGCTGGTTTGCGCAGCGCAGCACCTGCTGCTTTCGTCGGTGCCTGCTGACAAACAGCCTAACGCGCATCTGCCAACCGCGGACCCGCATGCGCGCTAGGCAAGGCGGGCGAGTCCCGCGGCTTCCCTGCCCTCCATAGTGTTGAGCCGCGCCGGCGGATTGGGCCAGGCTGCCCTCCGTTCATCCTCCATATGCATGGCCCGCGCGTCCGCGCACGCAAGATGTCCGCGACTTTGGCGACATTGTGGCGTGCTTGCGCATGGCGCCAGTCGGACGGTCCGCCGTTTAACCGATATCGACACACTTTGGACGGCGCAATCATTCCGTACCAATACGAAAGTTCCACGCGTCCTGCCGCGGCATGACGGGGCTGCTGGAGAAGTAGAGGTCCGCGCCGGTCGGCCACCGGCAGCCTGTACATCCGTATCCACGGATCAGGAGGAGCTCAAATGAAAAAGCTCGCAGCAGTCGCAGTCCTGTCGATGTGCGCCGCTTCCGCGTACGCGGCGGGTCCCGGACCCAGTGTATCCATCTCGGGTTATAGCGGGAACATCCATGGCACCGTGTCATCCGTGTCGAACGGCAGTTCGGTGGTTTCCACCCAGGTCAACGGCTATGGTTCGTCCAGCCAGACCTCGTTCGGCGAAACGGGCGGCGTGGCACAAGCCAGCGGGTCTTTCAGCACCAATGGCATCGAGACCGTCACCAGCACGCGGCAATACGCCACCAGCGATACCTACGGCCACGTGAGCGGCAATGCGCCGATCATGGTGGGCGACAGCATCGCCAATGGCGGCGCCACGTTCGAGAAGACCGACACGAACGCTTCCGCCACGGGATCGTTCCATGCGGCGACTTTCGGCGCGACGGCGTCGATCCAAGGGATCGGAGGGATTGGCCACTTCCAAGGGTTCAACCACTGAGCCAGCGTTCCGGACGGCTTCGGCCGTCCGGGCAAGGGGACATCATGAAGACCATTGTTCTTGCCCTATCCCTGTCGCTCGCGGCGTTCTCAGCCACGGCGCAGACCAACAGCGCCTCGTCGTCCACCACGTCCGCGACCTCGGGCGCGACCAACGCCGGCAACACGCAAGGCATCACGTTCAATTCCAAATCCGACGCTTCCGGCACCTTGCGCACGGCGCCCGCCATGGGTGGGCAGAGCTTCTACGGCTCGTTCTCTTCGGACAGCTGCATGGTGTCGGCGGGCGGGGGCGGCTCGGTCGTCGGCTTCGGCATGAACGTCGCGTTCCCGATCGAGGATCAGAAGTGCAGCCTGCGGCGCAACTTCGAACGCACCATGCAGGCGGCGGCGTCCACCAAGGATCCCGACCGCTCGCGCCGGCTGGAAACCGCGGCCATCGACATTCTGTGCCAGACGGACGATCGGACCAAGGCCGCGCTGGTGGCCCAGGGGCTGTGCACCAATCCCGCCCTGACCACGGCTGATCCCCGCTTCGACAATCCCGCCGTGGCGCAGCCCTCGGCGCCGGCCGCCGCGCCGCCCGCCTCGCCGGCCGCGCTCGCGCCCACGCCGCAGACGCCGGTCGCCCAGGCCTTCCCGGTGCAGTCGGTACAGAGCGGCGCCATGAGCTCGCCGCCGCTGCGCAACCCGCGCCTGGATCGGCAGGGCATGCTGGATATGTACTCGCCGGGCTGACGCGCATGGACAGCGGACCCGGCGGCGCGCCTAGGAGGTCGCGGGCGGAGCCGCCAGGCCCGGCGCGTCCGGGGTCCGGGCCGGCGGGGTGGGGGCCAGCAGCAGGGTGGTCGGCGAGGACACTTCCAGCCCCGCGTCGCGCAGGCGGCCCAGCACCGAGAACAGCAGCGCACTGCGCACGCCATACGCGGCGCGCGGCGACGATACGTAGCCCTTGGCGTTGAAGATGAGATTGCCGCCATCCACGCCGTCCAGGAAGACGTTCGGCGCGGGCGTGGCCAGGATGTCCGGGTGGTCGGCGAAGGCTTGCAGGATGGCGTCGCGGGCGCGTTCGGCATCCGTGGACAGGGGCATGGGCAGCTTGATCTGCACCAGGCCCAGCGGGCTGGAGCGCGTCACGTTGCGCACGGTCTTGGTGATGAACTCCGAGTTCGGCACGATCACCGTCGAGCGGTCGCTCATCTGGATCTCGGTCGCACGGACGTTGATGCGCAGGATGTCGCCTTCCACGCCGCCCAGCGAGACCCAGTCGCCAACCTGGACGGGACGTTCCGCCAACAGGATCAGGCCCGACACGAAGTTCTGCACGATGGCCTGCAGGCCGAAACCGATACCCACGGACAGGGCGCTGGCGATCCAGGCCACCCGTTCCAATCCGATGCCGGCCGCCGACAGGGCCAGCGCCACCGCCACCACGAAGCCCGCATACCCGAACAGCGTGACCGCCGACAGCTGCATGCCCGGATCCAGTTCCGTGGTGGGCAGATAGCGGTTGGACAGCCAGCGTTTGAGCATCTTCACGCCCAGCAGGGCCAGCGCCAGCACGATCAGCGCCTGCAACACGGCGCCGGGATGAATCTGCGCCTCGCCGATGGCCAGTCCCTTGCGCAGCTGGTCGAAGCGCTGCAGCAGGTCGGTGGGGCCTTCGCCGAATGGCGCCAGCAGCAGCGTGATGGTCAGCAGTCCCACCGCCACCCGGCCAACGCCGGACAGCAGCACGGCCGCCTGGTCGCGCAAGGTGGGCCGGGCCTTTTCGCCGGTCTCGGGGCGGGGCGAACTCAGCAGCGAACTGAAGACGTCCTCGATCAGCGTGGACGCCAGATAGCCCGAGGCCAGCACGATCAGCACCCACAGGACCTGCTTGGCCAGGAAGTTGGCGATCGCGACGTAGCCAGCGAGCAGGCTGCCCAGGCTCACGATCAGCACGGCCCAGGCGATGCCGGTCAGCGCCGGCACCCAGGCCGGAATGGCGGCGTCTTCCTGTTTCCGGGCCTGGCGGCGCAGCTTGCGGCCGATGGCGAGCGCGATCGCCATGGTGGCCATGATCAGGGTGGACACGATCCCGGTCAGCGTGATGGTGGTGGTCAGGCTGGTGTTCAGCAGCACGGTCAGGCGTTCGGCCAGCCAGATCAGCACGATCAGCGCGCCCATCGTTGCCGGCACCCAGCTCAGCTTCTGCGCCACGGCATCGCCGATGGGCGGCAGGCGCCAGGACGGATGGCGGGCTGACAGCAGAGCGCTGCCCAGTCCCGAGGTGTAGCCGCCGAAAAAGACCGTGATGACCATCGCCGCCAGCAGGTTGGAGGTGCTGTCGGACAGTTGCGAATTCCAGTCCAGGCCGACATGGACCAGCACGGCGATGAGGCCGGGCGTGGCGGTCGACAGCGCCACCTGGGCAGCTGCCAGCGCCGAGCGGCGCAGGCGTCCTGGCGGCACGCGGTTCGCGGTCAGCCTGAGCAGGGCGCGGCCGATCCACATCCGCAGCGCGATCACCAGGGCGGCGATGCCGGCCAGCAGCAGCCAGCCCCAGGCGGGCGTCTGCTGCACGGCCTCATAGAGATCGTCGCGCAGCGTGCTGAGCCGTTCCAGGTCGCGCGGGATCTCTCCCTTGAACTCGTTCCAGAATTGTCCGGACAGGAAGGCGTCGCGGCGCTCGCCCAGGCGGGCCTTGAACTGCGTGCGCAGTTGTGCCGATACCTGTTCGGCGGTCTGTCCCGCATCCACGGACAGCAGCTTGGCGAGCTTGATCTGCGCGTCCAGCCCGCGCCGGCTGGTTTCCAGGCTCAGGCGCTGGGCGGCGACGTCGGGCGCTTCCTTGCTGCCTTCCGGCGGCGCGCCCAGCTCGTTCAGCCTGGCCGCCACGCTGGCCAGTTGCGGCGTCAGGGTTTCGGCGGCGGCGTCCGCCTTGGCCTGGATGTCCACCGCCGTGCCATAGAGCTGCTGCAGATTGGCATCGTCGGCCTCGTTCGCGATGCGCTTGCGCATGTCGTCGATCTGCTTGCGCGCGCTGGCCAGGTCCGCCTCGATTTCTGCCGGCGTGCCCGGCGCCGCGGCATGGGCGGCGGCGGACCATGCGCCCGACAGCAGCAGCGCCATGGCCAGCGCCAGCGATGCGAGCAGGGCGGACGCGCGCGAGCGGCCGGCGCGCGTCAGGGGCAGGGAGGTGTTCGGAAACATAAAGGGTTTGATGAGCGGCTTGCGCCAGGGGAGGCCAGCATAGCAAGGCCGTGGCCGGCGGCTGCAACAAAATTGCGAGCCTGTTTCTTTTATGTGACAGGGCGGATGGTGGAATCGGCCGGCCCGCTTTGAAGGGCGAGCGTCTTTCGCCTACGCGTCCACACAGGGCGCCCGGGACTGGGCCTATCCCTGGAGCGGCTCTCGTTTCGCCGCGGGCGGTTCGCCATGCCGAGGTCGTCCCGATTTTGGCCGTCCTAGCACTTCGTCACACACTTCCAGCCAGGCGCGGGCGGCGTAGGACAGGTAGCCGGACTGCTGCCAGATGTGGCCGACCTCCCATTGCAGGCCCGACTTGGCCAGTTTCGCCGTGCTCAGGCCGCGCGTCTTCATGCGGCCCATCAGCGGTTCGGGCAGCAGCGCGACGCCCAGGCCGGCCGAGGCCATCGCCACCAGGAAATCCCAGTGCGCGCTCTGGGCCGCGATGGCGGGCTGCATGCCGGCGTCGGCAAAGGCCTGGCGCAGCCGGCGCGTCATGGCGAAGTCATCCGTGGGAACCAGCAGCCGGGAATCGCGCAGGGCCGTCAGCGGCAGGGATGTCTTGCCCGCCCAGGCGGCGTCCGGCGGGCCGATGACCCAGATCGGATGGCTGCCGAAGGCCTGGGCCGCGAGGCCGCGGTCCGGCGCGACGGGCAGGACGGTGGCGCCCACTTCCAGCTCGCCGTCGGCGACCAGGTTCTCCAGCGCCTGGCCCGTGCCTTCGCGCAGCGTCAGATGGATGTCCGGATGGCGCTCGCGGAAGCGCTTGACCACGGGCGTGAACAGCAGGTTGATCATGGGGGGAATTCCCACTTCCAGCGCGCCACGGCGCAGGTCCGCCGTTTCACGGATTTCCTCGGACAACTGGCGCATGGTCTCCAGCACCTGCAGGCCGCGCTGGTACATCACGCGGCCGGTGTCCGTGGGGCGGGCCGTATGTCCGTCGCGGATCAGCAACTGCGCGCCGGCTTCCTCTTCCAGTTGCCGGATCATCTTGCTGACGGTGGACTGCGTGACGAACAAGGCGCGCGCCGCCTGCGTGAAGCTGGCGTGCCTGACCGTCTCGACAAAGTAGCGCAGCGCGCGCACATCCATGGGGCCATCCCGTCCGCATCGGCGCGGAATCTCAATTAATGAAAAAAGCGACTTGAATGAATGATTTTAAGTCATTACGAGATTTGAAGCCGCGTTCCTATACTGCCGGAAAATCGTCCGCCTTCCCGCGATCCGGGGTTGCGGACATCGGGAAACGCCGCGTCAGACGGCGTCCGGACAGAAGGCTGTCGTGCCCGGTCCGGTCGCCGGCCGTCGGCCCTCAAATCTGGAGACTCCATGCATCTCGACCGTATCCGCCATTCCGGCCTGCACGCCAGGATCACCTCCGCCGAAGAGGCGGCCCTGCTGATCGAGGACGGCATGACCGTCGGCATGAGCGGCTTCACCCGCGCGGGCGACTGTAAGTCGGTGCCCGCGGCGCTGGCCCGGCGGGCGGAGCGCGAGCCCTTGTCGATCACGCTGATCACAGGCGCCTCGCTGGGCCACGACACCGACAAGATGCTGGCGCAGGCCAATGCGCTGGCGCGTCGCATGCCGTTCCAGGTCGACACCACGCTGCGCCGCAAGATCAATCAGGGCGAGATCGCCTTCATCGACCAACATCTTTCGGAAACCGCCGAACAGCTGCGCGCCGGCCATATCGGGCCCGTCGACGTGGCCATCATCGAAGCCGCCGCCATTACCGAAAGCGGCGCCATCGTGCCCACCATGTCCGTGGGCAATTCGGCGTCCTTCGCCTTGCAGGCCAAGCGCATCATCATCGAGCTGAACGTCGGCGTGCCGGCCGCCATCGAAGGGCTGCACGACATCTATGTGCCGCAGGATCGTCCCGCGCGCGAACCCATCGGCCTGATGGCGGTGGACCAGCGCATCGGCAAGCCCTACATCGAAGTGGATCCTTCCCGGATCGCGGCCATCGTTGTCACCGAGAAGCCGGACAGCCCGTCCAATGCCTTGCCGCCGGACGATGAGACCAACGCCATCGCCGGCCACATCAATGATTTCCTGCGCGCCGAGGTCAACGCGGGCCGGCTGGGCAATGGCCTGTTGCCGCTGCAGGCCGGCATCGGCACCATTGCCAACGCGGTGCTGCACGGCTTCGAGTCCTCGGAGTTCGAGCAACTGTCCATGTATTCCGAAGTGCTGCAGGACAGCGCCATCGAGCTGCTGGACCAGGGCAAGCTGCAATTTGCCTCGGCCTCGTCCATCACCGTATCCAAGCCGGTCTACGACAAGATCCTGGCCAACATCGAGCACTATCGCGAACGCATCGTGCTGCGTCCGCAGGAGATCAGCAACGCGCCCGAGATCGTGCGCCGGCTGGGCATCATCGCCATCAACACGGCGCTGGAGTTCGATATCTACGGCAACGTCAACTCCACGCATGTGGGCGGCACGCACATGATGAACGGCATCGGCGGGTCGGGCGATTTCGCCCGCAATGCGCATCTGGCGATCTTCGTGTCCAAGTCCATGGCCAAGAACGGCGATATTTCCAGCGTGGTACCCATGGTGTCGCACGTGGACCATACCGAACACGACGTCGACGTGCTGGTCACCGAGTGCGGCCTGGCCGACCTGCGCGGCCTGGCGCCGCGGGAGCGCGCCCGCGCCATCATCCGCAACTGCGTGCATCCGTCGTACCGCGAGGCATTGCAGGACTACTTCGACCGGGCCTGCGAACGCGGCGGCCAGACGCCGCATCTGCTGGAAGAGGCGTTCTCCTGGCACCAGCGCTTCAGCGAAACCGATTCCATGCGCCTGTCCAAGGCGGAGGTGCGCAAGGTCGCCTGAAGCGCGCCGCGGCCCGGTCCACTGTCGCCGCGAGGCGCAGTGCCGGGCCGGTTTCATGTCTTGTCGCCGCCGGGGCGGCGTTCTTCGGGTTTCTCGGGGCGGGCATATGACCGCGCCTTGCGCTGGCCTGGCCGCGCGCAAAGCTGAGCCTGGCCGAGGGCGTTGCCTTGGATTGAGGCGGGGCGGCGCTTGCCGCTCCGCCTATTTTTTTGGGTCCTTGTCTTCGGCGCAATCTTCGGGCTGGTACGTGACCAGCGACTTGCGCGACAGCTCGAGTTCATCGCGCAGCCATTGCTTGAGCGCGACCAGCGGCGGCCAGTCCCGCAGGCTGGGGCGGTAGACCAGATGATAGGTCTGCGCCTGTTCATACTGCACGCGGACCGTCGACAACTGCACCAGCCTGCCGGCGCACAACGCGTCCGCGGCAAGCAGCTCGCGGCCGAGCGCGATGCCCAATCCTTGTTCCGCCGCTTGCAGCATCATGCCCGCGTCATTGAAGGTCGCGACGGGATTCACCGGAATGCGCAGTCCGGCCGAGTTGAACCAGTGCTGCCAGACATCGCGCTCGCCCAGCAGGGGCTGTCCAGCGAGTGTCTCGGGCGTATGGTCCGGCAGGGCGCGCGCCGTTTCGGGGGATGCCAGCGCGATGAGCGGCAGCGGCACGTCGAATAGCGGTTCGGATTCGACTCCCGCCCAGGGGCCGCGCCCGAAGCGTAGCGCTGCGTGGAATCCATCGCGCAGCAGGTCCACCACCTGCTGCGAGGTTTCCATTTCCAACGTCAGCTCCGGATGACGGGCGCGCCAGCGCGCCATGCGCGGCAGCATCCAGCGCTGTGCGAACGAGGGCAGCACCGAAACCCGCAGTTGCAGGGAGCTGCCCGCAGCCGCGGCGGCTGCCGTGCGCATGCCGTCGTCCAGCAGCGCCAGCGCTTCCTGCACGCTGCACAGCAGCGCCGCGCCGGCGGGGTTCAGCACGATGCCGCGGCCGCTGCGCTCGAACAGGTCGAAACCCAGCTGTTCTTCCAGGCCACGGATCTGCTGGCTGACGGCGCTGTGGGTCAGGTGCAGGCGTTCGGCCGCGGCGCGCAGGTTTTGCAGTTCGGCCACCGCGCGAAAGGCGGGCAGGGCGTTCAGGGATAGTCGCATGGTCGGGGCGGGCTGATGAGGGGATATGGATTGCAGCTTAGTAAGTGGTTAGGTTAACTGACCAAACCAGGCAAAACAATTTGATTTTCTCTAGATATTTGGGCGGATATGCTAACCAAAACATCCCAAGTCCGGAGCAAATCATGAGTCATCTGCAATCCAGCACCGCCACTTCCTGCCTTGCCGCCTGCGACGCCGTGCTGCCGGCGCGGGATGCCCGGGAACGCTCGGCCCCGTCCAGCCTGTTCGGTCGTCTGTTGCAGGCTTGCCTGCAATGGCGGAACAGGAACCGGCTGCGCAATACGGCGGAAGGGTTGGACGAGCATATCCTGAAGGATATGGGGGCGCCCGATTGGCTGGTCAGCGAGGCCAGCGTCAGCCGGGAATTCAAGCGCTTGCGCAATGTCGACTATCTCCGGTGGTAGCGCCGGTTTGCCGCTGGACAGGGACGGGGGAAGGGCCGGCCCTGCCGGGTTGCCGCGTTGGCGCGTCAATGTGCCGGTAAGTCGGCGCGTCAGCGCATGAGCGGTTGAAGGATGTGTCGGGAGTGGCGATCGCTTGGACGGGCGAGCTATGGAAGAGGGGCGAGCGATGGCGGGCGACATCTGAGTCCGGATCACAGACGCGGCCGGACAGGGGCTTTGGCCAAAGTTTGGCCTGGGCAGGCTGATTCGTCATGGCGCCAGATGCGTGCCGTGGCCCGAAGGGGCGAAGCGGGAGTGAGCTCGACTTCCCGGCTTCGGTCCCAGGAGTGCGGGGTTGGCCGAAACGCGGTGTTGTCTCCATACGTATATAGAGACGTTGTTCTCCATAGGGATGCCCCGCGGGGAGCGGAGAGGCTGGCGCTGCTGGCACACGGATAGGCTGCTGGCTTCGCGTGGGCCCGGGCTATCCGGCGGGTGTCGCTACTCAGACTTGAGCCCGATCTCTATATAGAGAGGACTAGAGGGAGCATCTCTATATATAGAAGATGGATCTCATGGAAGACGGCCTGGTTTGCCTGACGAGCCAGGACTCCCTTGCTCCCTGTCAGGCCCGTTTCCATGGGCAGCGGCGGGTTCAGCCAGATTTCTTCACTCTTTTTTCGTCGCGCTCATGACAAGCGAAATTTCTGTGCTATAGTCTCGCTCCTTCGCAGTTCAAGCAGTTTTGTGAGCCGCGAAGCCAAGCAGGACGCAACGGGGTGCTGGGTTTTTCAGCGATCTGCCGCA
>NZ_JAGTJY010000120.1:0-18236 GCF_018195695.1 Achromobacter sp. Marseille-Q0513
GGATGTGATGGCGGGCGGTATCGGAAGCACGATGGGCAGGCTGCGGTGGGCGGCGCTGGCGGCGGTGATGGCGGGCGCGGGCCTGTCCGGCTGCAAGACCAACAACGTCGAGTCGGCGTGGCAGCTGATTCAGCAGCAGCAACAGGAGCAGGCGCTGGCGCGGCAGAAGGAGGACGAGGCCGAGAACAAGCGGCGGCCCGCCGAGCCCGAGCTGATGCTGAGCATGATCGCCGAAGCGCAGCGACAGGAGCGCTATTTCGCTTCGCTGGCCTATATCGACGCCTTCCAGCAGCAGTTCGGCAATGATCCGCGTGTCGGGCCGATGCGCGCCGAGGCGCTGCGGCAGACCGGGCAGACCGCCGCCAGCGAGCAGGCATACCGGGCCTTGCTGGGCACGCCGCAGGCCGCCGATGGCTGGCACGGGCTGGGCCTGATCGCCGGCGCGCGCGGCCAGTACGCGCAGGCGGCGGATGATTTCTCGCGCGCGGCCAAGCTGGCGCCGACGGATCCGCGCATTCTCGGCGACCTGGGCTATGCGCGCCTGCGGGCGGGCGATCCCGCGGGCGCACGGGTGCCGCTGGGCCAGGCCGCCGAACTGGCGCCGGAAAGTCCCAAGGTGCTGGCCAACCTGGCGCTGCTGCTGCTGGTGGAAGGCGACGCGGTCAAGGCGCAGCGGGTGATGGACCAGGCCAAGCTGGGCGAGGAGGCGCGCGCGCAAGTATTGCGCCTGGCCGCCGAGGTGCGCAGCCAGAATGCGCCGCCGCCGCCGCTGGCCGACGCCTCGCCCGCGCGGACGCCTGGCGCCGGCGCGGCCACGGTGTCGCCGGTGGTGGGGCCCTTGATGGATCGGCTCGGCAACGGGCCCATCGTGCGTTGAGCGCGATTGATGAGCAAACCGACATTTCCCAGGAAAACCGTCATGTTCCCAGACCCGAAACGCGTGACCCTGTGCCTGGCGCTGTTTCTCAGCGCGGGCGCGATGGCGCAATCCAACGCGCCCCGGACCGGCGCGATGAACGGCGGCGCGCAAGCGCAGGCGGCGCCCGTGCAAGCCGCGCCCGTGCCGGCGGCCGACATGCCGGCGCGCCCCGTGGTGCAGCAGGTCCAGACGCCGATGCCGCCGCCCCAGGCGAGCGCGCCCGAGCCCGAGCCTCAGTCTGAAGCCGTGGGCGACATCACGCGCGCGCTGTTCGAGGCGCAGGCCGACGGCCGCCGCGCGGGCGGCGCGCTGCCCATGCTGGGGCCGGTGTCGACCGCGGCCTGGAACCGGTATCTGGAGAGCTTCTCCCATCCCATTCCCGAGTGGTTCCAGAAGCGGATGGAAACCAAGAACACCAATTAAGCATGCGTTCCGCGCGTTCCGGACCGATGTCCGGGACGCGCGGGTTCCCCGGTCCAGGCACGCCGGTCTTCGTATCCATGCGGAGTCGCGAACATGTCAACCCGCTCGATCCGTTACGTTCCTCGCTCGCGGCAGCGCGGCAGCATGACCGTCGCCGTCGTGTTCGCGGTGCTGGTGGGCCTGGTGCTGCTGGGCGTGGCGCAGCTGGGCTATGGCTACTACATGAAGCGTGAGGTCCAGAAGGCCGCGGACCTGGCCGCGCTGTCGGCCGTGCAGGTGCTGGGCATGGGCGCCGCGGCGGATTGCAGCCGCGCCAAGGCGGCGGGCGTGTCGGCGGCGCTGGCCAATCTGCCCAATATCCTGAATACCTTTTCCGCGGCCGACGTGACCGTGGATTGCAAGCTGTGGGATCCGACGCGCCCGCCGGTCGGCGGCATGCCGCTGTTCGATCCGGCCAGCGGTCAGCTGCCCAATGCGATGCGCGTGCGCATCGGCAAGACGCTGGGCAATGTCATTCCCAGCGCCTTCGTTGGCGGCGACACTGTCGTGTCGGTGCAGGCGGTGGCGACCAGCACGCAGCCGGTGGCGGCCTTCACGGTCGGATCGCGGCTGCTGCGGCTGGAGAAGGGCGGTCTGCTGTCCAAGATCCTGGCCTCGGTGGGGGCCTCGCCGCAGCAGCTGGACGTGCTCGACGCGGCCGGCCTGGCCACGGTCAACATCACGCCGTCCGGCTTGCTGGAGGCGCTGGGCCTGCCGCTGTCGGTGGCCACCGGCGTGGGCACGCCCGCCCAGCTGGCGGCGGTCAGCAACCTGACGCTGGGCCAGCTGCTGAACGCCACGCTGACCGTGATCAACAAGGCGGGCACGGCGGCGGCCGACATCACGCTGCTGAACAACGCCATCAAGACCGTGCTGCAGGTCATGCCGCTGAACCTGCCGGTCAAGCTGTTCGGCGACGGCGGCGTGCTGGACCTGGAGGTGGTGGGCGGCAGCGTCACGTCGGCGCTGCAGGCGAACGTCAACGCCCTCAACATCCTGCAGACCGCGCTGGTGATCGCCAACGGCCAGAACCTGATCGACCTGGGGCTGAACGTGCCGCTGCTGGGCGTGCAGTCGAAGGTGCGCATCGTCGAGCCGCCGTCGATTGCGGTGGGTGGCGTGGGCGCCACGGCCACCAGCGCGGGCATCCGCGTCTACCTGCGCATCAATACGAACAATATCCCGCTGCTCGGGCCCCTGTTGGGATCGACGCTGGGGACCTGGGTCGACCTGCCGGTCATCATCGACGTGGCCCAGTCCACCGGCACGCTCGCGAAGCTGTGCCAGGCGCCGCTGACCTCGACGCAGGCCACCATCAACGTGACCTCGTCGCTGGCCAATGTCTGCCTGGGCCGTTTCCCGGGCATGACCTCCGACAGCGACACCAGTCCGGCCAACTTCCTGGCCCTGACCAACGCCTGCCAGCCGGCTTCGTTCAACGCCATCCAGCGCTACAAGGTGCTCAATGTGCTGGGCATCCTGCCATTGACCAGCAAGGTCACGCTGCCGGTCTTCAATTCGGCGGCGCCGGTGCCGGTCACGCTGACCGCGCCGCCATCGCCCAATTCCAAGGCCACCGTCAACGCCACCTCGCTGGACCTGACCAAGCTGGCCTCGAATCTGGCCGATGCGCTGATCGGCGGCATCCTGGGCGACCTGTTCAACACCGGTACGCCGCTGACCGAGCAGCAGCGCACCGATCTGGCCACCAAGCTGGTGGGCGGCGGCGGGTCGAATCCCGGCAAGTCGGTGTCGGAAGTCGTCAACAACATGCAGTGGTCCAAGGACGCCATGAATCAGCTCGGGCAGCGCATGAGCACGGGCGGGTTGACCGGGGTGCTGGGCGGCACGCTGCAGCTGGTGGGCAACATCCTGAGCTCGCTGCTGCTGGCGCCGCTGAGCGACCTGACCTGCGCGCTGGCGATCGTGCCGGACGCCATTCGCCAGTGCCGGGTCGGCGCCGTCAGCAGCCTGGCGCTGACCGGCGGCAATCAGGCCAGCGGCGTGCTGTCGGTCGTGGTGACGCTGCTGCAGCCGCTGCTGGACATGCTGTCGACCCTGCTGCAGCAACTGCTGGACCTGCTGGGCCTGAGCCTGGGCCAGACCGATGTGTCGCTGCTGTCGGTGGATTGCGGCAAGCCCCGGCTGGTGTATTGATCTGGAACCTCTAACAGGAAGCCCGGAAGCGGGCTGCGTGGTTTGCCAATGAATCAGAAATTCGTCCGCGAGGAGTTCGATCTGTATGTCTGGGAGGGCACGTCCGACATCGCCGCGCGCGCCGAGCGCTGCCTGGCGGGCATGGACGTGACGCTGGTGCGGGCGGACGCCGGCACGGCCTTTCCACCGCCGCGCGATCCGGGCCGACCCGCCGTGGCGCTGGTGTCGGTGTCGGTGATGGGCGACAACCGCTTCAGCGGCTACGACTGGCTGGCGGTACAGGCGCTGCCCATCATCTGGGTGGCCTCCGAGGCGCGTGGCCGCGATCCGCGCTATTACCCGCCCGAATACTCCTATACCTTGCCGCTGGCCTTCACCACGGCCGACCTGCGCAAGCTGCTGTTCGAACTGCTGGGCGTGCTGGACCAGGCCCGGCCGGCCGCGCCCCGGCGCGAACAGCCGCTGATCGCGGTGTCCGAGCCGATGCGGGCCCTGCTGGCGGAAGCCGAGATGTACGCGGATTGCCGAAGCAACGTGCTGGTTCATGGCGAAACCGGCGTCGGCAAGGAGCGCGTGGCGCGCCTGCTGCACGACCGCGCGGCCTGGGCCGACGGTCCCTTTGTCGCGGTCAATTGCGGCGCCATTCCCGAAGGACTGTTCGAGGCGCATTTCTTCGGCCATGCCAAGGGCGCCTTCACCGGCGCCGTCGGCGCGCACAAGGGCTATTTCGAGCAGGCCAACGGCGGCACGCTGTTCCTGGACGAGATCGGCGACCTGCCGCTGTACCAGCAGGTCAAGCTGCTGCGCGTGCTGGAGCAGAGCGCGGTCACGCGCCTGGGCTCGGCGACTGAGGTGCCGGTGGATTTCCGGCTGGTCGCCGCCACCAACAAGGATCTGCGAGTGTTGGTGGCGCAGGATGAGTTCCGCGCGGATCTGTACTATCGGCTGGCGGTGATCGAATTGCGCATCCCCAGCCTGGAGCAGCGCGGAGCCGCCGAGAAGATCGCTCTGTTCCGGTCATTGCTGGACCGGATGGGCGCCGGTGACGAGCCGCCGGACTGGCTGCTGGAACGCGCCGGCGCCACACGCTACGAGGGCAATGTGCGCGAGCTGTCCAACGTGGCAGAGCGCGTGGCCATCGTCCGGCGCCAGTTCCAGTCCTGGGACCGGACGCGCATCGAGCGCATCTTCGACCAGCTGGCCGAGCCGCTGCGCACGCCGGCCACGCTGGGCACGGGCGGCGCGCAGTGCGAACCGCCGGTATTCACCGATGCCGAACGGGCCGAGCGCGCCCGCATCCTGGCCGCGCTGGACGCCAACGGCTGGCGCCGGCAGGACACCGCCAATACCTTGGGCATCAGTCGCAAGGTGCTGTGGGAAAAGATGCGTAAGCTGCATCTGGGAGGCGGGCAGGGCGAAACCGCCGACGGGATGGTGGAAGCCTCCTGAAGGCGCAATAGGGAATGGCCCGTAGAGGGCGACATCCGGGGCGGCGCGCCGTGCGCGCGCGGCAGCTTCCGGAGCAATAAATTGCTATAGTTCCGCAACGATTTTTTTGGGGTAGGCATGAACGTCCACTTTATCCGTGCCACCGCGCGCATGGCGCTGTTGGGTACGGCCCTGTCCGGTCTGGCGGCTTGCGCCAGCGCCCAGCAACCCGAAGCGGCCCGGCCCGCGGTCCAGCAGGTCGAAGACACGCAGGCCGCGTCCACGCCGGTGACGCCGCCGCCTCCCGCGCCCGCCGCGCGGCCGGCCAGCACCGTCGCCGAGCTGCAAAGCCTGATCCAGAACCGCCAGGTCTCGGAACTGCGCACGACCTACAACGGCACCTACGGCGCCAGCCTGCTGTTCAAGCCGGACGACCTGACCTATTACGTGGCCCTGTTCCAGCAGAAGGATTTCTGGCGCGTGGTCAAGACCCAATCCGACAAGCAGGCCGAGGCCACCTACCGCGCCTTCGCCAGCCAGTCGATGGAACTGGCCGAGGTCGATATCCAGCGCATCCGCCTGCAGGCGGAGTACGCCCACAACGAGAAGCTGCTGGCCAGCCGCAACGCCCAGCTGAGCACGCTGCAGGCCGACAACACGCTGCGCATGCAGCAGGAAGAGCAGGTCGCCGCCCGCCAGCAGCAATCGCGCCAGGAAGCCACCGCCCTGGCCGACCAGCAGAAGGACGTGCGCCAGCAACTGCGTGACCTGCAGCGCCAGATCGACGCCCTGCAGGCCCAGCAGGTCCAGCTCGGCGGCGCGGGCGCGTCGTCCAAGCGCGGCAGGTAAGCGCTCGTCTGCGCGTCTGGCATACGATATAGCGGGCCCGTCTGGGCCCGCTTTCTTGTATTCTGCCGGGTGATCCTCATATAGACCCCATGGCACTCAAAGTTTTCGACCTCCAGTGCGAGCACAGCCACATCTTCGAAGGCTGGTTCGGTTCGCACGAAGACTACGACGCGCAGCAGGCGCGAGGTCTGGTCACGTGCCCTGTCTGCGGATCGGCGTCGATCACCAAGCGCCTGTCGGCGCCGCGGCTGAACGTCGCGCATCTGCACGCGCCCGAACCCGCGCCGCAGCAGCGGCAGGTCGAAGCGCCTGCCGGCGCTGAGGCCCAGAAAATGGCGGCTCTGCAGGCCGCCGTCCTGACCCAGGTGCGGGCCATGCTGCGCAGTACCGAGAACGTCGGCGCGCGCTTCGCCGAAGAGGCGCGCCGCATCCACGAGGGCGAGGCCGACGAGCGTCCCATCCGTGGAACCGCGTCGCGCGAAGAGCGCGAGGCGCTGGCCGAGGACGGCATCGAGGTCATGGCGGTGCCTGACTTCCTGGACGACGACCGGCTGCAGTAGGCGCGGGCCAACCAGGCGATAAACGCCCGGTCAAAAAACGTCGGGCGCGGACTCATCTCCGAACGACAGGCAAAAAAAAAGCCAGACCAACGGTCTGGCTTTTTCGTTTGCGGCCGGGATCAGTTGTTGACGCGGCTGCGGTACTCGTTCGTGCGGGTGTCGATTTCGATCTTGTCGCCGATGGCGCAGAACAGCGGCACGTTCAGTTCGTAGCCGGTGTTGATCTTGGCGGGCTTGAGCACCTTGCCCGAGGTGTCGCCGCGAACGGCCGGCTCGGTGTAGGTGATTTCGCGCACGATGACCGTGGGCAGTTCCACCGAGATGGCGCGGCCGTCGTAGAAGACCACTTCCACGGGCATCGACTCTTCCAGGTAGTTCAGGGCGTCGCCCATGCTGTCGGCTTCGATTTCGTACTGGTTGTACTCTTCGTCCAGGAAGACGTACATCGGGTCGCCGAAGTAGGAGTAGGTGCAGTCCTTGCGTTCCAGTTGGACGACTTCGAACTTTTCGTCGGCCTTGTAGACCGATTCGCTGGCGGCGCCGGTCAGCAGGTTCTTGAACTTCAGCTTCACAACGGCGGCGTTGCGGCCGGACTTGTTGTATTCAGCCTTCTGGACGACCAGCGGGTCCTTGCCGACCATGGCCACGTTGCCGACTCGCAATTCCTGAGCGGTTTTCATCGATAAAACTCCGGGGGGTAAGGGGTGCACTCGCCGTGCTTGCACAAATCACCGCGCTGTCGACCCTGGTTCGCCATCGCCATCATCTGGCGGGCGGATGCGGGATTTCACGCGGGTTTTCGATCTTGTGCACACCCCGGGAGGCGTCAGTATTTTGAGGCCCGATCGCGTCAGGGCTTCTCAGAAAACTCTCTATTCTAGCGTTTCTTGGCCAACTCTGCGCAAAATGCGGCCAGATTTTCCGCCAGGTCGGGCCGGTCGGCCTGGGCTGCGTCCCAGTCACGGGCGGCCCGGGCCCAGGCCTGCCAGGCCTCGGGCTCCAGGGCGGTGGCCAGGGCCGGACCAAGGGCTTGCGGGCTGTCGGGCTGGTTCCAGGCCCGGATCAGCGCCCGGGCGCCTTCGGTGGCCGGATAGCGGGCCAGCCAGGCCTCGAGCTTGTCCAGATGGACCTGGTCGTGCTGCGGGTAGATCTGCCAGACCAGCGGACGCGCGGCCCAGGCGGCTCGCACGAAGGAATCCTCGCCGCGCACGAAATTCAGGTCGGCGCACCACAGCAGGCGGTCGAAGTCCGGCTGGCTGACGAAGGGCAGCCTGACCAGGGTGGGGCGGCCCGGCGCGGCGCAGGCCGCTTCCAGGCTGGGCGCCACGCCTTCGGGCGCCAGCAGCACGGTCGGGCGCGGATCGGCGGCCAGGGCCGAGGCCAGCGCGTCGACCGGCGCGTCCGGATAGCAAAACAGGGACACAAGTCGGGCGCCGTCGCGCCGGCGCGACAGCGCATCCGGCGGCACGCCCAGCGCGCGCAGCACGGACTCCTGTTGTTCGGGCGAGGCCTGCAGCGCGTCGCGTTCGGCGGACAGGCCGGGCTCGCGCAGCAGTCCGCCCGTGGCCGGAGTGAAGCCGGGAAAGTAGAAATGCTTGACCAGCCCGTCGGGCCGTTGCGACGGCAGGCCGTGGCAGCTTTCGATCCAGGCTTCGGCGCTCAGGTATTCCAGGTTGATCCAGACGGGATGGGCCTGGCGCATGGCCGCGAGGAAGGCGTCGGGCGGATCGCAGGCAAAGGCCTCGATCACCACGTCGCCGGGCGTCAGGTCGGCGGGCGGCGCCGGCGTCCAGTGGACGATGTCGATGCCCAGGCATTGCTGGCGTGCCTGTTCCGGGTCCAGTCCGGGCTGGATGCGGGCGAAGGCCCGCAGGTCATCGACCCACAGGCGCGGCCGCCAGCCCGGGACCTGGGCCAGCCGGCGGGCCAGACGCCAGCACACGCCGATGTCGCCGTAGTTGTCGACGACCCGGCAGAAGATGTCGGCCCGCATCGCGCTTCCTAGTGGAACTTGGCCGGCGCGGCCTCGGCATCCTCGGGCAGCTCGGCGTGCACCAGTTCGCCCAGCGGATTCGGGAAGTAGGGCGCGCCGCAGTCCTCGCAGTAGTCAGGCGGCAGCAGGCCGGGAATGCGGCGCACGTCGTTGACGCCGTATTCCTTGAGCAGCGCGGCGATTTCGTCGACCACGTCGGGCTGGCCCTCGTCGGCCGGCAGGTCTTCCTCGCGCCCATACAGCGGCCAGACGCAGCCGTAGTACACGTCATTGCTGTTGCGCGCGGTGAAGCCGATGCGGTATTCGTCGATCCGGCTTTCGCCGCAGCCGGCCACCACGGCCCGCAGCTGGGAGGCTTCGAGATTGACCGCGCCTTCGAGCCAGCTGATGGCGGCGCGCAGCGACAGCGGGCGCACGCGCCGGTCGGCTTCGCGGTTGCTCACGTAATAGGCGTCCGGCAGCAGCGATTCGAAGCCGCAGCCGGGCAGCAGGGCGGCCAGCGTGGGCTGGGCCTGCGCGGCCCATTGCTGCTGGCAGGCTTCGCGGCTGGCGTCGGCGTCGCCGATCTGCTCCTGCCAGCGGAAGATGGGGGCGTGCTCGGGCACGGCCACCGCGGCGACGATGTAGCGCGTGTCCGCCAGCATGTTCGCGGTTTCGGCCTCGGTGTTCAGCGCCGGCTTCATGGTTTCGGCGCCCAGCGCCTGGGTGCCCAGGCGTTGCAGCCACTGCCAGGTTTCGGAGAACGTGCGCGGCATCTGGTCCACGCTGACCAGCCAGGGCATCAGCGCCGCGCGCGCCTGGCTGGACAGCACATGGCCGTGAAGCTGGGCCAGCACCGCCTGCTGCGCGCTGGCGGAGATGGCGCCGGTCGGGATCGCATAGCGCGTCCAGGCCACCACCGGAGCCACCACCAGCAGCACGTCGTGGCGTACGCCGTTCTTGTCGATCTTGGTGGATTCGGACAGGGTTTCCGCCTGTTCGATCAGCACCTCGTAGGCGCCGACATCGGCCTGCGCCAGATGGTCCAGCGCGGCTTCGAGCGGGGCGTCTTGCCCGGCCTTGAGCAGCTTCGGGATGGCTTCGGCCAGCTGGGCTTCCCAGAAAATGTCCTCGACGCGGCTGCCCGAGCGGTTGAGCGCCTGGGCAAGCGTGATCAGACGGCTGGCGTCACGGGTCAGGCGGGGAGCGGATTGGCTGCGGGAACGGGCCATGACTTCTATGGGCATCCAGTGAGTGTGCAACGGCGTAGTTTAACGCCCGCGCCGAACCGGATCATTGCGGCGTCGGCCACGCCCGCGCGCAAGGCGGATGGGCGCCGGCGCTTGGGCTGGAGCAGGGCGGTTTCGGCGCGCATATTCGTGCGAGCGGGATGCAGGCGCGCAAGCGGCAGCGGCTATTGATCCGATTTTGGCAATAGAGCATGTCGAAATCCTATGTTTATTGCTCAATCAAATCGGAAGAAAATACTGTCATCGGATTCTCTTTCAGGAGGCAGCGCCATGCGTTGGCCCACGCTTTTCGTTTCCCACGGTTCTCCCATGCTGGCGGTCGAACCCGGCCTGACCGGTCCCGCGCTGGCCGCCTGGAGCCAGGCGCAGGGCCGCAAGCCGCGCGCCATCCTGGTGGTGTCGCCGCACTGGATGGGCCATGGCCTGGCCCTGTCCACGCGCGACCAGCAGGTGGCCTGGCATGATTTCGGCGGTTTTCCGCCGGAGCTGTACACGCTGCAGTACGCCGCGCCCGGCTCGCCGGAACTGGCCGCGCGCGCGCAGGCGCTGCTGGCCGACGCCGGCATCGTCGCCGACCGCGATCCGCGCCGTCCGCTGGACCATGGCGCCTGGGTGCCGCTGCGCTACCTGTATCCCCAGGTCGACGTGCCGGTGGTGCAGCTGTCGCTGGACATGGAGCGTGACGCCACCGGGCAGCTCGAACTGGGCCGCGCGCTGGCGCCGCTGCGCGACGAGGACGTGCTGATCATCGGCTCGGGTTCGCTGACGCACAACCTGCGTGATGTGCGCATGCCGCAGGACGCGGCGCCGGCGGCCTATGTGCCGGCGTTCCAGGACTGGTACGCCGGCCGCCTGGCCGCCATGGACCTGCCGGCGCTGCTGGATTGGCAGGCGCGGGCGCCGGGCGCCGCGCAGGCTCATCCGCATGACGATCACCTGATGCCGCTTTACGTGGCGCTGGGCGCGGGCGGCGGGCGGGCCACTCGGCTGAACGACGAGATTTCGTATGGCGCCCTGGCGATGGATGCCTATGCCTTCGATTGAGGCCTGTCGAAACCCGTGGACGCCGGACGGCGTCTTGCCCTGACGCGCTTGACTACGGTTTGTTACCGGGCGCGGTTTGAAATTTCAGGACGCCTGCGCATAATGGCTGCCGCCCGTATCCGCGGGCGTTTTCCTTTCTGGACGCATGCCGGAGCCTTCCGGCCGGGAGTGTAGAGATCGTGAATGCGCATATCGTGAAATCCGCGTGTCTGGCCGCCATCGCGGCGTCGCTGGCGACGTCGTCGCCGGCCTGGGCCGAGGACGTGAAGGGTTCCAGGGACCATCCCGCGCTGACCCGCTTCGAGGGCGCCGAGATCCGCGCCTACGAGCACAAGGACTTCGACGAAGCCGTGATGCCCGACCGGCCGATCCCGCGTGAAGCCGAGGCCAAGGGCCTGGAGCTGGAGGGCAAGCTGACCCGCATCTCCTACCGCATCGACGGCAAGAAATCGGCGCTGGAGGTCTACCGCAATTACCAGGGCGCGTTGCAGGCCGGCGGCTTCAAGACCCTGTTCGAATGCAAGGGCGACGAGCAGTGCGGCGGCGATTTCCAGTCCTTCGTCATCAATGGCGGAAAGGTACGCCAGCCCGGACAGGGCGATGCCACGTTCGGCGGCAAGTACTACGTGGTGCTGGCCAAGAAGGAAGCCCCCAGCGGTGACATCTACGTGTTCCTGGACGTGATGGAAGACGGCTCCAACCACATCACGCCGGTGTTCCAGCAAGTGCTCGAAACCAAGCCGATGCAGACGGGGCAGGTCCAGGTGCTGGATATGGCCGCCATGCAGAAATCGCTGGCCGAATCGGGCCGCGTCGCGGTCTATGGCGTGTACTTCGATACCGACAAGGCCGAGGTCAAGCCCGAGTCGAAGGCGGCGCTGGACGAGATGGGCAAGCTGCTCAACGCCAATCCGAACCTGAAGGTCTACGTGGTGGGCCACACCGACAACCAGGGCACGCTGGCCGGCAACCTGGACCTGTCGCAAAAGCGCGCCGACGCCGTGGTCAAGGCGCTGGAGTCGGGCTACAAGATTCCGGCCGCGCGCCTGTCGCCGCGCGGCGTGGCCTCGCTGGCGCCGGTGGCCGCCAATGACGCCGAGGCGGGCCGCGCGAAGAACCGCCGCGTCGAGCTGGTGATCCAGTGACGGCGCAGCGTTGAGGAAAAAAGCCCCCGGAACCGTGAGGTCCCGGGGGCTTTTGCCTTGATGGCCCGCGCGGGGCCCGGGCTCAGGCCGCCAGCAGCTGGCGCAGCACGAAGGGCAGGATGCCGCCGTGCTGGTAGTAGTCCACCTCGATCGGCGTGTCGATGCGCAGCAGCACGGTCACGTCCTGCTTGGAACCGTCCTTGCGGGTGATCGTCAGCGTCACGTCCTGCATCGGCTTGATGCCGTTTTCCAGGCCGGAAATGTCGTAGGTTTCCTCGCCGGTGATGCCCAGCGACTGCACGCTGTCGCTGCCCTTGAACTGCAGCGGCAGCACGCCCATGCCCACCAGGTTGCTGCGGTGGATGCGCTCGAAGCTGCGGGTGACCACGGCCTTCACGCCCAGCAGCTGGGTGCCCTTGGCGGCCCAGTCGCGCGACGAGCCGGTGCCGTACTCCTCGCCGCCGAACACCACGGTGGGTGTGCCGGCCGCGACGTACTTCATGGCCGCGTCATAGATGGACATCTGTTCGCCCGAGGGCTGGAACAGCGTGTCGCCGCCTTCGAAGCGGCTGCCGTCCGGCAGCGCGGGAATCATGAGGTTCTTGATGCGCACGTTGGCGAAGGTGCCGCGCATCATGATCTCGTGGTTGCCGCGGCGCGAGCCGTAGCTGTTGAAGTCGGCCTTCATCACGCCGTGCTCCTTCAGCCACTTGCCGGCGGGCGAGGTTTCCTTGATGGAGCCGGCCGGCGAGATGTGGTCGGTGGTGACCGAGTCGCCGAACACGCCCAGCGCGCGCGCGCCCTTGACGGTCGGGGTGGCGCCCGGCGTCATGCCGAAGTCCTGGAAGAACGGCGGTTCGGCGATGTAGGTCGAGTCGGGCCAGTTGTAGGTGTCGCCGGTGACGCCCTTGATGTGTTCCCAGAGTTCGCCGGGGTTGCTCTTGACCTGGCCATAGTTGGCCTGGAAGGCCTTGGGATCCAGCGCGAACTTGAGCAGCGCGTCGATTTCCTCGGTGCTCGGCCAGATGTCGCCCAGCCACACGTCGCCGTTCTTGCCTTGGCCCACGGGCTCGGTCATCAGGTCGCGCGTGATGGTGCCGGCCAGGGCATAGGCCACGACCAGCGGCGGCGAGGCCAGGAAGTTGGCCTTGATGTTCGGGTGGATGCGGGCCTCGAAGTTTCGGTTGCCCGACAGCACGGCGGCGCAGACCAGGTCGTTGCCGGTGATGGCTTCGTTCAGGTCCGGGGTCAGGTCGCCGGCGTTGCCGATGCAGGTGGTGCAGCCGTAGGCGGCCACGTCGAAGCCCAGTTTTTCCAGGTAGGGCAGGAGGCCCGTCTTGGTCAGGTATTCGGTGACCACGCGCGATCCGGGGGCCAGCGAGGTCTTGATGTGCTTGGGCACGGTCAGGCCGGCTTCGACGGCCTTCTTGGCCAGCAGGCCGGCCGCCAGCAGCACGCTGGGGTTGGACGTGTTGGTGCAGGACGTGATGGCCGCGATCAGGATGTCGCCGTTCTTGACCTTGGTGCCGGCGCTGGTGGTGTAGGTCTGGCCCAGCTTGTCGGCGGGCTGGTTGAAGCCGTTCTCGGCGACCGGCTTGGAGAACAGGTCGATGAAGGTGTTCTTGACGTTGCCGATCTCGATGCGGTCCTGCGGACGCTTCGGGCCGGCCAGCGAGGGCGCCACGGTGGACAGGTCCAGCGTCAGCAGCTTGGTGAAGTTGATGTCCTTGGCCTTGGGCACGCCGAACATCTTCTGGGCCTTGAAATAGGCCTCGAAGGCGGCGATCTCGGCTTCGGTGCGGCCGGTGCCGCGGAAGTAGTCGATGGTGCGCTCGTCGACCGGGAAGAAGCCCATGGTCGCGCCGTACTCCGGCGCCATGTTGCCGATGGTGGCGCGTTCGGCCACGGACAGGCTGGCGGTGCCTTCGCCACAGAATTCGACGAACTTGCCCACCACTTTTTCACGGCGCAGCATTTCGGTGATGGTCAGCACCAGGTCGGTGGCGGTGACGCCGCCGCGCAGCTTGCCCTTGAGCTCCACGCCGACCACGTCGGGGGTCAGGAAGTACACGGGCTGGCCCAGCATGCCGGCCTCGGCCTCGATGCCGCCCACGCCCCAGCCGACCACGCCGATGCCGTTGATCATGGTGGTGTGGCTGTCGGTGCCCACCAGCGAGTCGGGGTAGTAGACGTTGTGCTTCTTGTCCTGGTGCACGCCGCGCGCCAGGTATTCCAGGTTGACCTGGTGGACGATGCCGAAGCCCGGGGGCACCACGCCGAAGGTGTCGAAGGCCTGCATGCCCCACTTCATGAACTGGTAGCGCTCCTGGTTGCGCTTGAATTCCAGCTTCATGTTCAGGTCCAGCGCGTTCTTGGTGCCGAAGTAGTCGATCATGACCGAGTGGTCGACCACCAGGTCGACCGGCACCAGCGGCTCGATGCTCTTGGGGCTCTTGCCCATCTGGTCGGCCACCGAGCGCATGGCGGCGATGTCGGCCAGCAGCGGCACGCCGGTGAAGTCCTGCAGCACCACGCGGGCCACCACGAAGGGGATTTCATCCTCGCGCCTGGCGTTGGCCTGCCAGTTGGCCAGCTGCTTGACGTGTTCTTCGGTGACTTTCTTGCCGTCGCAGTTGCGCAGCACCGATTCCAGCACGATGCGGATGGAGACGGGCAGTCGCTGCACGTCCACGCCCAGGGCCTTGCCCAGGGCCGGCAGCGAGTAGTACTGACAGGACTTGTCGCCGATCTTGAAGTTCTTCAGGGTGTCGAGGGTGTTGTGCGGCATGATGGACTCCATGGTTTCGCCCGCGTGAAGCCGGCATTTTCTGGCGTTTTGGCGCGTTTGTCATTCTAAGCGTGACAAGCTCGCGGCGGACCTTATGTCTTATATCTTATATAAGACTTGGGTGGCGCGTCAAAGTTCCGGCCGTGCCCAAACGGGGCCCGAGGCCGTCCGGTCCGCCTCGCGCGCCGCCGCCAGCGCGCAAGGCGACGGGCGCATCCCCGTGGGGATCCTATTTTTTACCAAGAAAGTCCTGCAAGCGTGTGGCGGCCGGCGCGCGGCGGGCGTTCAGCCCAGCCGCGCGGGCAATTCGGCGATGGCGAAGTCCAGGAACCGCCGCAGGGCCAGCGGCGTGCCTCGGCGGGCGGGCATGACCGCGTAGATGCGGGCAGGCGCGGCGGTCCAGGCCGGCAGCAGGACGACGAGGTCGCCGCGCGCCAGCGAGGCCGTGCACAGATAGTGCGGCAGCAGCGCGATACCCAGGCCGGCGCGCGCCATCTCGCGCACCGCGGCCGGATTGTTGCTCAGGCTGCGGGGCGTGAACTCCAGCGACTCCCGCTCGCCCGAGGGATGGCTGAATTGCCAGCTCTGCAGGCTGTCCTGCGTGGCATGCGCCAGCAGCGGCAGGGCGGTCAGATCGCGCGGGCGGCGCAGGTCGGCGCGCGCCAGCTCGGGCGCGGCCACCAGCGCCAGCGGAACCGGGGCCAGTTCGCGCGCCACCAGCCGCGAGTCCGTCAGCGAGGCGCCCTGCGCGCGGAAGGCCAGGTCGTAACCCTCGCCCACCAGGTCGATGATCTGGTCGCGGGTGTCCAGCAGCACGCGCACGCGCGGGTGCTGCTGGCAGTAGCGCCCGATCAGATCGCCCAGCAGCGTGACCGCCAGGGCCGACGGCGCCGTGATGCGCAGCAGCCCGCTGGGCGTGTCGCCCATCGACGCCGCCAGGTCATAGGCCGTGCGCGCCTCGCGCGCCATGGCGCGGGCGTGCACATAGATCTGTTCGCCCATGGGCGTCAGCGAGATATGCCGGGTATTGCGTTGCAGCAGGCGCAGCCCAAGCCGGGCTTCCAGGTCGGCCACGCGCCGGCTGAGCTTGGAGCGCTGCAGGCCCAGGATGCGGGCGGCGGCGGAGAAACCGCCTTTTTCCACCACCTCGCTAAAGAGCAGCAGGTCGTCGAGATGGTGAATATACGAGTTCATGAAGGGCGCGCGCGTGTTGAGATTGTCCTGACAAGCAGGACAATTATTCCTGAAATTGGCCTCTATTGCCTGGCATGCGGAACGCCTAAGCTGTGCGCCACGCAACAATCAGGCAGCACATTCTTGACGATTCTTCTCAGCCCGCTGGTCGCCAGCCAGGCCCAGCCGGTCGGCGAGGCCTGTTCCATCCGCCAGTTCCGCCATACCGATTTCCCCCTGGGCATGTCGCCGCTGGTGCTGGTGGACCATTTCGTCATGACGGGCCCGACCTTCGCGCCGCATCCGCACGCCGGCATTTCCGCGGTGACCCTGCTGTTCGAGGACAGCCAGGGCGTGATGCAAAGCCTGGACAGCGTGCGCAACGACCATGAGATCCGCGCGGGCGACCTGCACTGGACCCTGGCCGGCAAGGGGATCGTGCATACGCAGCAGCCGGTCGGCCCGGCCCGGCTCAACGGCCTGCAGATGTTCGTGAACCTGCCCGAGCGTTTGAAGGGGCTGCCACCGGCGACGTCGCTGCTGCGCGCCTGGGAAATGCCCATCATCCAGAGCGACGCGGGCCGGGTGCGCGTGGTGTCGGGCGCCTACGACGGCTGGGAATCGCCCCCGCTGGGTCCCGAGCCGCTGCTGATCCTGGACATCTGGCTGCGGCCGGGCGCCACGCGCCTGGTGCCGCTGCCCGATGGCTGGAATGCCTGGGTCTACGCCGTGCAGGGCGACCTGGGCCTGCGCGCGCGCCACCAGCTCGGGCCCGGCGCGGCGCCGGCCGCCAAGCGGCAGGGGGAGGATCCGGACTTCGCCGTCCTGCATACGGGTTCGGCCGTGGCCGCCTCGGCCGACGGCGACGGCATGCTGCTGTTGATCGCGGGCCGGGCGCCCGCGCATATCGTCCTGATCGCGGGGCCGGTCATCGACGAGCCCGTGATCCAGCGCGGGCCGTTCGTGATGGCTTCGCAGCGCGCGCTGGAGGAGGCCATGCGGGCCTACGACGCCGGCGATTTCGGACTGATCCGAGATGACGGGTCGGCGCCGGCCGGCCCGGGCTGAGTCGCTACTCGGACGCGCCGCCGCCGGTGTACTCCTGACGGTCTATGCCATGGCGCTGGAGCTTGTCGTAGAACGTCTTGCGCGGAATGCCCAGCGCTTCCAGCGTGGACTTGATGTCGCCATGATGGACGGCCAGCGCGTCGCGGATCAGCTGCGCCTCGAAGCGTTCCATCCGTTCCGGCAGGCTGCCTGCGTCGGCGGCCGGCTGCGGCGCCGACAGCGGCGCGCCGCCATGCACGCCCAGCACCACGCGCTCGGCGAAGTGGGCCAGCTCGCGCACGTTGCCGGGCCAGGCGTGTTCCAGCAGATGCTGCCGGACCTGCGCCGGCAGGTCGGGGATGTCGCGGTGGAAGCGCCGCGAGGCGATGCCCAGGTAATGCGCGAACAGCAGCGGAATGTCGTCGCGCCGTTCGCGCAGTGGCGGGATGCGGATGGTGACGACGTTCAGGCGATAGAACAGGTCCTCGCGGAAATGCGGGCGCGCCACCGGGCTGCCCAGGTCTTCCTTGGTGGCTGCGACCACCCGCAGGTCCAGGCTGCGCACGTCGTTGGTGCCCAGCGGCGTGATCTGGCGGCTTTCCAGCACGCGCAGGAACTTGACCTGGATGCTCAGCGGCATGCTCTCGATCTCGTCGAGGAACAGCGTGCCGCCGCTGGCATGCTCGATGCGGCCGATGCGCCGCTTCTGCGCGCCGGTGAAGGCGCCCGCCTCATGGCCGAACAGCTCGCTTTCGATCACGCTTTCGGGCAGCGCGCCGCAATTGATCGCCACCAGCTCGTGCTGGCGGCGGCGGCTCAGGCGGTGCAGGGCGCTGGCGACCACTTCCTTGCCGGTGCCGGTCTCGCCTTCCACCAGCACGTCCACGTCGGCGTCGGCGATGTGCCGCAGCGTCTGCTTGATCCGCTGCATGGCAGGGGTGTTGCCGATGAACGGCACCGCGTCGGCGCCCGCGGCGAACGCCGCTTCCTGCAGGCGGCGATTTTCCAGGACCAGCCTGCGCTTCTCGGCGGCGTGGCCGATGGTGGCGATCAGGCGCTCGGCGGGATAGGGCTTGGCCAGGAAGTCGTAGGCGCCCTCGCGCATGCACTGGACGGCGGTGGCGATGTCGCCGTGGCCGGTGATCAGGATGACGGGAATCTCGGCATCGATGTCGCGCAGCCGCTGGAACAGTTGCAGCCCGTCCAGGTCCGGCATGCGGATGTCGGTCACCACCACGCCGTCGAACGCGCGCGTCAGCACGGGCAGGGCGGCGCGGGCGCTGGCATGGGCCTCCACTTGGAAGCCGTGCAGCTTCAGCGTCTGGCTGTTGGCTCGGCGCAGCTCGGCGTCGTCGTCGATGAAGACCACGCGCGCGGCGGGCTTGGCGGGGAGGGGGGCGGCGCCGGGTGGCGGCGCGGGGGGGGCGGGGGGGCGCATGGTG
>NZ_JAGTJY010000121.1:0-17912 GCF_018195695.1 Achromobacter sp. Marseille-Q0513
CTGCTGGAAGCGGCCGCCGACCAGGTCATGGCGCGCGTCGGCCTGCTGGGCGGTCCCTACGGCGAGCCGGCGCTGCCCGGCCCCAAGCTGTCGGCCGTCTACCGCGATCCGGCGCAGCCGGCGGTCGCCACGCCGGCGGAACTGCCTGACGGCCTGATCGCCGCCACGCTGGAAACCGTCGACAAGCTGCGCTTCGACGAAGCGCTGGCGTCGCGCTTCCTGGGCTGCTGGCTGACCGAGCCCAGCAACCTCAGCGTGTTCGATGCGCCCGAGGGCATGGACGTGGACCTGGAAGAAGACTGGCCCGCGTCCGGCAACCTGCTGCTGGATCGCCGCAGCCGCATGCTCTATCGCGGCAAGCAGCTCTTCATCAACGGCGAGACCGCAATGGTCCCGGCCGACGGCGCGCTGCGCAAGCTGGCCGACGCCCGCCGCCTGGATTGCGCCGATCCGCTGTGCGCCAAGCTGTCGGACGAGGCGCGGTCCTGCCTGGCCGACTGGCTGGATTCCGGCTGGATCCGCTACGTAGCGGCCTAGCGTTCGCCGGGCCGGATCCCGCAGCGCGCTGTAGGATCCGGACACCTGCGCGTATCCATCGCGCACAGAACGCAATCAGGTCTGTGCGCGGGGACACATAAGGAAAGACATCACACCGCGCGGAAAGGTTTGTTGCCTTTGGGATGCCACCGCTTTAATTTGCAAACCGGCTCGCACATCGAGTTCCTGTAGCCTGACTCCTGGTTTCCCCTGAGTGGGTTTCAAGAGTCATCATCTACAGGAGTCCAAAAATGATGAGCAAAACCTTGATCGTTGCCTCGGTGCTGGCCGTCGCGCTGAGCGCGTGCAACAAGAAGGACGAGACGGCGCCGCCCGCTTCCAACCCGGCTCCGGCCACCAGCGCCCCCGCGCCCTCGGGCACCTCGCCAGCGCCGGCTCCCGCGCCCAACACCACGCCCGGCGGCGGCTCCACCACGCCCGGCGGCTCGACCACTCCGGCGTCGTAATCCGCCGCAGCGCAGAACCCCCGCTCTGTGGTCGAAGAAAAGCCCCGGCATGGCCGGGGCTTTTTGCTGTCCGCGCGCACGGAAAACACGGTCAGGCACGTGGCCCGCCCGAAAAGGAAAAGGCCCCGGAAAACCGGGGCCTGGGCCTGATGCCAGCCGGCGGGCGTGATGCCCGCCGCGAGCCAGGTTTACATCTTGTCCTTCAGGACGCTCAGCAGGCGCTGAGCGGTGGCGCTGCTGTCGCGCTGGCCGTTCGCGTCCAGGACCGTGACGTTGGTCTGGTTGCCCGAGCCGGCCACGTGGATGCGGTATTGCGGCGCCTGCGCCTTCTTGTCGCCCGAGAACATGCGGCTGAAGAAGCCCGGCTGTTCGTTCTTCTCGCCGGTGTCGGTGTCGACGTAGCGCACGAAGTAGTCGCCGGCGGAGCGGTCGCGGTCTTCCACGGCGAAACCGCCGCTGTCCAGCGCCACGCCGACGCGACGCCATGCACGGTCGAAGGACTCGTCGACGACCAGCTGCGCGCCCTGGGCGCGGACGTCTTGCTGCACGGCAGGCTTCTGCGGCGCGGCCTCGGCCTGCTGCACCAGCTTGCGGGCATTGTCGACGTCGGTGCCCAGGAACACCAGCATGCGGGCCAGCATGGCGGCGTTCAGGCCCGGATCTTCCTTGCCGTTCTGCCATTGGACCTGCGAGCCGTCGGAGCCGACGCGCTTTTCCAGCATCTGGCGATGGCTGACGTAGATCTCGGTGTGGCCGTTGACGCGCTCGACGCGGGTGCGGAATTTCTCGCGCTCGCCGCTATCCCAGGCCTGTTCCAGCACGCTGCCCAGCGCCTGGCGCAGCCAGCTTTCCGGGATCTTGGCGCGGTTCTCGGCCCAGTCGGTCTCGATCAGGCCGGCCTTGGGATTGTTGCCCTGGATCGTGAAGCCGTTCTCGGTCCAGAAGTCCACGACGCGCGGGAAGATGTCTTCGGGCGGACGGTTGATGACCAGCCAGCGCAGGTCGCCGTCGCGCTCGACGCGCATGTCCTGGCGGTCTGGCAGCACATTGGTGGACTTGGGCGCGGTGGCCTGGGTCTGCCCTTGCTGCTGGAACTGCGAGTAGGTGGTCGAGCCGGACGCCGGCGCGCGATAGCGCGGATCGCTGGCAGCCTGGGTCAGGTCGGGCGGGATGCTCAGGGGCTCGCCACGCTGGCTGACCGCGCTCTTGTAGTTGACGGATTCTTCCTTGCCCAGGAACTGATTGACCTCGCTGCAACCGGCCAACAGTACCAGGGACATCAATGCCGACAGGCCGGCATGACGCTTGTTCATACTTATCCTCACGATATTTAGAGCAGGCCCACTTCCTGGAGGGCGCGGCGCACCGTCTCATGGTGCTGCGCACCGAGCTCGACCAGCGGCAGCCGGTAGCCCAGCTCGCTGCGGCCCATCTGGGCAAGCGCCCACTTGACGGGAATGGGATTGGCCTCGACGAACAAGGCCTTGTTCAGACGCGCCAGGCGGGCGTTAAGTTCACGCACCTTGGGCACGTCGCCAGCCAGGGCGGCCGCGCAGAGCTCGCGCATCAGGCGCGGCGCCACGTTGGCGGTCACGGAAATATTGCCGCGCGCGCCCAGCAGGATCAGGGCGGCCGCGGTGGGATCGTCGCCGCTGAAGACCTGGAAGCTGGCCGGCGCCTCGCGCAGCAGCAGGCCGCCGCGCGCGATGTCGCCGGTGGCGTCCTTGATGCCGATGATGCCGGGCACCTGCGCCAGGCGCAGGACCGTCTCGTTGCTCATGTCGGCAACGGTGCGGCCCGGCACGTTGTAGAGAATGGTCGGCAGGTCCACCGCTTCGGCAATGGCGCGGAAATGGCGGTACAGGCCTTCTTGCGAGGGCTTGTTGTAGTACGGCACGACCGACAGGCCGGCCTGCGCGCCCACGGCCTTGGCGTGGCGGGTCAGGTGGATGGCTTCGTCGGTGGAGTTGGCGCCCACGCCGGCGATGACCGGGATACGGCCGGCGGCGTGTTCGACGGCGACGCGGATCAGCTCGGCGTGCTCTTCCATCGAGACGGTGGGAGACTCCCCGGTGGTGCCGACCACCACGAGCGCGTCCGTGCCTTCCTGGACATGCCAGTCGATCAGCGACCGGTAGGCGGCGTAATCAAGACTGCCGTCGGCCCGCATGGGGGTGACCAGGGCCACCATGCTGCCTTGGAACGAATTGCCCTGGGACGAACTGCCCTGGGAACCAACGCCTGCGGCGGTTGCAGGGGATGCCATAGATGAGAGGCTCCATAGCCCCATGGCGGGATTGCCTCAGGGCCACAATCGATTAAACCGACGAGTTTAACGGAATTTGGCGGGAATCCTATAGCAGAAACCACTGGACGATCGAGGTACCGAGCCCGATTATGGGACGCATCAAGGTCCACAGCACGCCGGTGGCCAGCAGCACCACCACGATCATCAGCCCGTAGGGCTCGATTTTCGAGTATTGCCAGGCCAGCCGGTTGGGCAGCAGGCTGAAAACGATCCGTCCTCCGTCCAGCGGCGGCAGCGGCAGCAGGTTCAGCGCCATCAATACCAGATTGACGTTGACGCCGGCCACGCCCATCTCGAACCAGAAGCTCTCCTGCATGCCCGATTCCAGGAACAGCCGCAGCGCCAGGGCCCACAGCACGGCCATCAGCATGTTGGCCGCCGGCCCGGCCAGCGCCACCCACAGCATGTCCTGCTTGGGCCGGCGCAGGCGCCCGAAATCGACCGGCACGGGCTTGGCCCAGCCAAACAGCATGCCCGGGCTGCCCAGCAGCTTGGACGCCAGCAGGATCGCCACCGGCACCAGCAGCGTGCCGACCGGATCGATATGGCGCGCGGGATTCAGGCTGACGCGTCCGGCCTGGTAGGCCGTGGGATCGCCGAACAGGCGCGCCACATAGCCGTGGGCCGCCTCGTGCAGCGTGATCGCGAAGATGACCGGCAGCGCGTAGACCGCGATGGTTTGGATGATGTCGTTCATGGCGAACCGGATTGTAGAGTGCCGCAGCCGGCGCGCCCCAAGGCAGCGAAGATTCTTTTTGGATCAGCCCGCAAGCCCGGCGCTCAGGCCAGGCCCAGGCTGGCGGGATCGCCGCGCCCGACGCGCACGACGACAGGCTCGTCGCTGGTCAGGTCGATGACGGTGGTGGGCGATTGCGGGCAGGCGCCCGCGTCGAGGATGGCCGCGAGTTCGTGGTCGTAGCGAGCGCGGATGTCCTCGGCGTCGTTGAGCGCGTCGGACTCGTCCTTGGGAATCAGCGTGGTCGACAGCAGCGGCCCGTCAGTCTGCTCCAGCAGGCCGAGCAGGACGAGGTGATCCGGCACGCGGATGCCGATGGTCTTGCGCGAGGGATGCGAAACGCGCCGCGGCACTTCCTTGGTGGCTTCCAGGATGAAGGTCCAGGGGCCGGGCGTGGCGGCCTTGAGCAGCCGGTACTGGCGGTTGTCGACCCGGGCGAAGTGGCCGATCTCGGCCAGGTCGCGGCACAGCACGGTCAGATGATGGCGGTCGTCGAGGCCGCGCAGCCGGCGCAGGCGGTCGGCGGCGTTCTTGTCGTCGAGCCGCGCCACCACCGCGTAGCTGGAATCGGTGGGCACCGCCACCAGGCCCCCTTCGCCCAGCCACTGGGCCGCCTGCTTGAGCAGGCGAGGTTGGGGATTCTCGGGATGAATGGATAGAAACAGAGCCATGGGTTTATCCTAACACTCCTGAAGGCCGCGCAGGCAAGCGCGGCGATGCAATATGGCGGGCCCGCAGGCCCGCCCGGAGAAGAAAATGCGTTTGGACGACTCGCGCGAAAGCGACAATGTGGAAGACCGCCGCGCGAGCGGCCCGCGCATCGGCGGTCGCGGCACCATCGGCATCGGCACCATCGTGCTGGCGCTGGTGGCCATGTATTTCGGCGTGGATCCCAACGTCGTGCTGCAGATGGCCGAAGGCCCGGCCACGCAGCAACAGCAGGCTCCGGCGCAGCGCCCGCCGGCGGACGATCCGCAGGCCCGCTTCGTGGCCAAGGTGCTGGGCGAGACCGAGGACACCTGGGCCGCGATCTTCCAGAACGACCTGAACCGCCGCTACGCGCCGCCCAAGCTGGTGCTGTTCCGCGGCGCCACCCCCACCGCCTGCGGCACCGGCCAGTCGGCGATGGGGCCGTTCTACTGTCCCGGCGACAGCAAGGTGTACATCGACCTGGCCTTCTTCGACGAGCTGAAGAACCGCTTCAAGGCGCCGGGCGATTTCGCCCAGGCCTACGTGATCGCGCACGAGGTCGGCCACCACGTGCAGCACCTGCTGGGCATCTCGGACCAGGTCGACAACCTGCGCCGCCGCAACCCGTCTCAGGCCAACGCGCTGTCCGTGCGCATGGAACTGCAGGCCGACTGCTTCGCCGGCCTGTGGGCGCAGCGCGCCAACGCCGCCCGCCAGATCCTGGAAAGCGGCGACGTGGAAGAAGCGCTGGCCGCCGCCACGGCCATCGGCGACGACCGGCTGCAGAAGCAGAGCCAGGGCTATGTCGTCCCCGACACTTTCACCCACGGCTCCTCGGAACAGCGCGTGCGCTGGTTCAAGCGCGGCCTGGAAGGCGGCAGCCTCAAGCAGTGCGATACCTTCTCGGCCGGCCAGCTGTAGGCCGGCGAGCGCCGCGCTCGCGCTGTATGGATATACAGCGCGAGTACGTGATCGCGCCGCTTCTTGTAAGATTACGCCCCCTCGCAATGTTGCACGCGTGAGTATCCCGCCGCTGCCCGCGAGCGGCGCAGCGCCCCCACGACAGCGCGACCCAGACCCGATATCCGTTTCATGGCCAACAAGTCCGAACCCTTAATCACCGTTGATGAGGTGCAAGAGATCCTTGCCGAACCCAAGGAAACCGTAAAGCCGGTTGCCTGGGCGCCGAAGCCGGCGGCCAACAACGTGCAATGGATGGAGTTCTCCAGCCCCTGCAAGGTCAAGGGCGAAGTGCGCGAGGACGTGATCTTCCGCGTGACCTACCGCGCGGCGCGCACCGATGTGCACGGCCAGGCCACGATCTTCCTGGCCGAGACCTTCTGCGCCAGCCTGTTCGTGGGCCCGCATCGCGTGTACGGCGTGGATACCGACGACTCCTTCCATACCAGCCTGGTGGGCGAAGGCCGGCCGCTGTTCCGCAAGCCGCTGGCCGACCGCAGCCACGAGCATCTGTGGGTGGACGCGGGAGAAGGCTATGCCGAGCCGGTGACGCCGCCGCTGCAGACCATCGCCGCGCTGATGCAGCATTTCCTGCCGCGCGCGAATCTCACGCTGACCGGCGGCTTCGCGCATCCGCTCAAAGGCCGCCAAATCGAATTGATCCTATGAGCACTTTCCTGGAAGCCTCGGGCTGGACCGTCCTGCCCGCGGGCGAACACGCCATCCGCGCCGTATCGCCCATGACGCTGGGCCTGGATGGACAGCACGCCGCCTTCTTCATCGCGCGCCCCGACGACGCCTCGTTCTACCTGACCGACGCCTGTGAAACCGCCATGCACGCAGCCAGCTACGGCATCGACGTGGCGGCCAAGCGCATCGACATCCTGAACGAGACGCCCGGCGTGAGCCTGGCGCATTTCGACAAGTCCGGCGCCATCGTCGCCTCCGGCCCCAACGAGCAGCTGCAGGAAGCGCTGTGGGACGCGGTCAAGCTGGCCATGGCGCTGTCGTTCCAGTGCGCCAAGTGGATGCCCAGGTTCAGCCAGTTGCGCTTTCGCGCCCAGGTCGGCCGCGCGCTGGCCGAGGCCGTGGGCGCCAACCGCATGGTCAAGGGCGCCCGCGCCAAGGGCAGCAGCGGCCACACCGCGGATTTCGCCTATGCCGTGCGGGCCGCGGGCAGCACCGCGCTGACCTATATCGAGCCGATCGCGCTCAAGGCTGGCAAGAAGATGGACTGGACCCAGGTCTACCAGACCCACGGCAAGATGTCGGACGTGAAGATGGCCGACGCGCGCAACTCGCGCATGGTCATCCTGGAGGACGGCGCCTCGGCCGAGGAGTTCAAGAAGGCGGTGGCGATCCTGGAACAGTCGGCCACCGTGCAGACGCTGGCCAAGACGCGCGACTGGCGCGAGGTCTTCGCGGACTGAGCGCGGCGCGCCGTCAGGAAGGAACGCTGGTCAGGCCGTCGACGATTTCGCGGCCATGCAGTATCGCGGCGTGCACCGCCTCGCGCGGACTGTAGACATAGCCGCCCTCGGCGAAGCGCGGTACCGGATATTCGTCGCCGCCATCCTGCACGGCGCCCGCCTGGACCACGGTGATCGATGCGATGAAGATGGGGCCGCTGGACAGCGCCTGGACCTCGGCGCCCGCGCCCCGGGATACTCTGGCCGTCAGGCGGTATCCCTTGTAGATCAAGTTGTTCTGATGCACTTCGGATGCCCTCTATCTGCGATCCAGCATACCCCGCCTGTTCATGACAGTTCGGATATGTTTTGTAACGACGGCAGAAGACGGAAACACTGTTGCGCCGAACCAGGCTCGTCCCCGTTTTCATTGGCCGGCTCGCGGCGTCCGGCAGATTGGCTCATCGGCAAGCCTGACGCGGCCTGCCGGCCAATGACAAGGTGCGCCAGGCCGGCCGGCCAGGCATCGATCTCGGGATTACCCTAGCCCCTGTTGCGTACGCGCACCTTCGGACCAAGTCATGCCCGTCGCCTGCATGTGCCGCTCCAGCGTCCAGCCCCGACCCAGCAGGACCATGCGCGTGTGCAGATCGCCCAGCACGGCCGCGTCCACCTCGCGGCCCAGGTAGCTCAGCCGCTTGCGCCGCAGGTCCACGTAGCCCAGCTCGTAGTCGCGCGCCAGTCCCAGCCACAGGCGATGCGCGCCTTCCGACTGGCGCGCCCCGCTCATGATGCACAGCCCCGCGTCGAGCCCCCAGCGGTACACGGCCGTCGCCAGCCCCATGCGCTGATAGGGCGCGGCGTATTTCGAATGCGGCGCGCGCAGATAGGGATCGGCGCGCCGTCCGACTTCGATCAGCCGGTTGAACACCGTGTAGCCCGCCACCCGGTCGCGCCGCAGATCCACCACGTAGACGTAGTACTCGCCATCCGCCTCGCGGTGGCGCAGCGCCAGCCCAGGGATGTCGGTGCGGACCTCTGGCAGCCCATACAGCCGGTCCGAAGGACGGCTCATGCGATTGCGGATGGCGTCCAGTTCGGACTCCACTTCGTCCGGCGTGTGATTCACGTCGATGCGCAGTTCCGTCACCAGGCCCAAGGCCAGACGGATTGCGGGCAGCGCCAGCGTAGGCACGGCAAACTCCTGTAGCAGGTTGAGAAAGGAAAGATCATGGACGCGGCCAGTCCGCGCCCATGTGAAAAGGGCCGCATTCGCGGCCCGAATGTCGAAGTCTGGACAGCACACTAGGCCGCGGCCGGACGGGACGCGATGTCCCAGTCCTTGCCCTCGGCGGCCAGCGCGCTGGCATCGCCGAAGAACACCGGGAACTGGCGCTCGCCCTTGCGCGTGAGGCGCAGCGCCCGCGAATCCAGGTCGCGGCTGACCCAGCCGCGCTCGGTCAGCGCGTCCAGCAAGGCCGCGCCCAGCGCGCCGCCCAGGTGCGGGCGGCGCTCGCTCCAGTCCAGGCAAGGGCAGGCGAAGCGGCGACGGCGGCGGCGCGCCTCTACCGCGTCCACGCCGATCTGCGCGAGCGAGGCCTCGCCCAGCGGGGTCAGCGCGTAGTCCTTGCCGTCGGCCGTCAGCCACTGGCGCGCCAGCATCGCGTCGTGCATGCGCACCGCCAGGGTGCCGGCCATGTGGTCGTAGCAGGTGCGCGCCTCGCGCAGCGCCGATGGCGTGCTGGGCTTGAACGGCGTGCGCTCGGCGCCGGCCACCACCAGCAGGGCCTCCAGCGCGCGCGCCACCTCGCTGTTGGCCAGCCGGTAGTAGCGATGCTTGCCCTGCGCCGCCTGTTCGACCAGCCCCTGGTCGCGCAGGCGCTGGAAATGGCTGCTGGCCGTGGACGCGCCGATCTCGGCGGCCGCGGCCAGCTCGGTGGCGGTGCGGGCGCGGCCGTCCAGCAGCAGGCACAGCATGCGCGCGCGCGCCGGATCGGCGATGGCGCCGGCGACAGAGGAAAGCTGGCTGTCGGCGAAGTCGGAATCCATGTTTCGGCCTTGATCGAAGTGTAGTGCGCAGGCCCAAGCATACTGCGGCTCATCGAAACAAGACACCCGCAACGCCATGCGCAGCCCCCGGAAGTTCTTTGGCTGGACCGTTGTTTACGCCGCCTTCGCGCTGGCCATCTTCGGCTGGGGCGTGGGTTTTTATGGCCCCCCGGTGTTCCTGCACGCGGTCGCGCAACGCAGCGGCTGGAGCCTCGCGCTGGTGTCCGGCGCGGTGACGCTGCACTTTCTCACCGGCGCGGCGGTGGTGGCCAACCTGCCCCGCATCTATCGGCGCGTCGGCGTGCCCGCGACCACGGCCACCGGCGCCGTGCTGCTGGCGCTGGGCGTGTGCGGCTGGTCGCTGGCGCAGGCGCCATGGCAGCTGTACGGCGCCGCGCTGGTCAGCGGCAGCGGCTGGGTGGCGCTGGGTCCGGCGGCCGTCAATGCGCTGATCGCGCCGTGGTTCGCGCGCCGGCGTCCGGCCGCGCTGAGCATGGCGTACAACGGCGCCAGCCTGGGCGGCGTGCTGTTCTCGCCCTTGTGGGTCTTCCTGATCGCCCAGGCCGGCTTTCCCCGGGCCGCGCTATGGGTCGGACTGATCATGGTGACGCTGATCGCGGCGCTGTCGCGCTGGGTATTCACCGCGACCCCGCAGAGCCTGGGCCAGCATCCCGATGGCGAAGCCGTCGCGGCGTCGACCAGCGCGGCCCCCGGCGTGCCCGAACGCGTGCCCAGCCTGCGGCGCGACCGCGCCTTTCTGAGCCTGGCCGCCGGCATGGCGCTGGGGCTTGTCGCGCAGATCGGCCTGATCGCCCATCTGCTGTCCGCGCTGGCGCCCTTGCTGGGCGCGCAGACCGCCGGCATCGCGATGGGACTGGCCACCGCCGCCGCCATCGCGGGCCGCACGCTGGTGGGCTGGCTGATGCCGGCCGGCGCCGACCGGCGCGTGGTGGCCTGCGTGGCTTACGGCGTGCAGCTTTGCGGCTCGCTGGTGCTGGCGCTGGCGCCGGGCCAGATCTGGGCCGCGTGGCTGGGCGTGCTGCTGTTCGGGTCCGGCATCGGCAACGCCACCTCGCTGCCGCCGCTCATCGCGCAGACCGAGTTCTCACGCGAGGACGCGCTGCGCGTCGTGCCCCTGATCACGGCGCTCTCGCAAGCCGCCTATGCCTTCGCGCCGGTGCTGTTCGGCCTGCTGCGCGCGCAGCTGGAACAGACCGGACAGCAGCCCCTGCGCTTCGCGGTAGCCGCCGCGCTGCTGCAGGCGGCGGCGATAGGCAGCCTGGCCTGGGGCCGGGGCGCGCGCGGCGCCGCGCGCAACGCCGCGCAACCGACCGCGTGACAGACACGCGGATAGCTGACGCCATGCCGGCGCAACGCGCGGGCGTGGCCTCTCAGCCCAGTCCGCCGCGCCGCGCCACCAGTCCCGCCATGACTGCGTCGCCCTCTTCCGCCAGGCCTTGCGCCACGCCCTGCCGATCGGCGGGGGTGCGGTTCTGGCTGGCTTTCCACTTGCCTTCGATGCGGGCGATGGGAATCTCGACGCCCACGATGGCGCGCATCTGCGCGGCGATGAAATCGACCGGCGCGTCCGCCACGCGCCAAGGCAGGACGCGGGCCTTTTCCTGGCTCTCGGTCAACGCCTCCAGCTGCGCGCGCAGCCATGCGGGATCGTCCTGGATCACCGGCTTGCCCCACACATGCACGGCAACGAAATTCCAGGTCGGCACGACCTTGTGCGTCTCCGCCTTGGTGGCGTACCAGGACGGCGTGACATAGGCCTGCGGGCCGTGGAATGCCACCAGGCATTCGGCGCCCGAGGCCAGTTCGGCCAATTGCGGATTCGCCCTGGCCACATGCAGGCGCAGCACGCCGTGCTCGCCCTCGGGGTACAGCAGACAGGGAATATGGTTGGCCATCAATCCGCCCGGCCCCGCCGTCATGAGCACGCCCAGCGGATGGGCGCGGATGAAATCGTGCTGGACGTCGAGGGCATCCTCGCGGAAGGCGGAAGGCAGATACATGGCGGCGGTCGAATCGGTGCGTGAAAAACCCGACGATAGCGCCACCGTGGCTCCATTCAAAGAGCCAGAAAACCCTGGATTTATGGAGCCAGAATGCGGACCGCGAGCATGCACCACGCGGCCGGACGTCAGCCTCAGTCCGCCAGCCGCTTGCTCAACAGCACCGTCGTGAAACCGCTGTCCCATTCCTCGTCGGGGTAGGTGTCGATTTCCTGATAGCCATTGCGGGCATAGAAGGCCCGGCTGCTCACATTGAAGTCGTCCGTTTCCAGGCGCGCCTCGCGCACGCCGGCCTGGCGCATGCCGGCCTCGGCCAGCGCCAGCAGCGCGGCGCCCACGCCGCGCCGCTGCATGCCGGGCTGCACGTGCAGGGCCCAGATGAAGTTGCCTTCCCAATCGACCATGCCGGCGACCGTTCCGTCCAGTTCGCAGACATGGAACCGCAGCCCGCGTTCGGCGACGTAGGCGGCCGTCTTGCCGCTGGCGCGAAAGCGCGCATCGGCCTGCGCCGACATCTGCGGCATCCAGGTGGTTTCGTAGGTGCGCATCAACAGGTCCACGAGCGCGGGCGCGTCTTCGCGCCGCGCCGGCCTGATGCGCAAGGCGCTGCTGGAATTCTTCATGCGCGGCAGTGTAGCAACACCGCCGCGCCCGGCTAGCGCCGGACGCGCTCGTAGGCCTGGTTCATGCGTTCGCGGGCCGCCGTTTCATGCGCATAGGCGCGGTCATAGCTTTCCAGGCAGCCCATCGTGGGGCTGGGCCATTTGATCGCGGCGATCGCGGTGGTGAGTTCGTCGCGCGCGCGCTGCCATTCCTTGACCGCTGCATACCATTCCTTGGCGGTGTCCATAGAACGTCTCCCCTATGTGCACAGCCCCATCGTATTCCCGCGCCACGCGTTTGCATCTAGGTATTTCGCACTAGCTCGCCTCGCTTGCGGCATGCCCGCCACAGCGCGCTTTCGACCGCTCCGATTCCCGAGAGGGTTAACCCGGGACATGCCGCCCGCTCCAGGCGTCCGGCCACGGAACCCGGCGCGCAAACGCGTGTCGAACCACGCGATTCCAACGGTCACATCACGTTGTGACGCATATTGACGTCAACCCGTACTGACTCGCGGCCCCGGCAAATGCTACTGTTCCGCCTATGCAAGGAGTTCATGCAATGGATCAGAAAACCAAGCCCTGGGCTTTTCCCAAGCCTCACCCGGAAAACACCCCTCGCGGCGAACGCAACAAGCAAGAGTTCGATGTTGCGCCAGACACCAGGAAACCCGCGCCCAAGGCGCGTCTCAAGGAAAGCGCCCAGCGCGCAGGCACCGCACGTTCATAGTTCGCGCACATCTTCCCGCCAGCCGCGCCGGCCGCGGCATCCGCAGTCCTGGATCCCATCCGCCACGGCGCCCCCGCCGTCCGGCAAGCTCCACGTACAAGGCCCCCTCTTCCTTCTTCCGACGCGCAGGCGCACGTCGGTTGGCGCGCGCCTGCGCGCTTGCCCCATCGCCGAAAACAAGAGGAAACTCAGTATTCGCCCGGGGCCAGCCGGTCCGCCAGATAGCCCTGCGCGTCCGGCGCGGCCCGCATCATGTTGCGCACCCAGGCATCGCGCTCATGCCCGATCACGGCAAGTTCCCAGACGCAGGCCAGGAACGGCGCCTGCACCGTCTTGAAATCCGCTGGACTGGACAGCGGCGCGGACAGCAGTTTCTGGCAGACGATGCCGCCTGCGCGCCACCAGTCGACCAGCAGCCACACCGCCTCCTCGCCCACATGCGCGATGCAATAGCCCAGGCCATGGAAACCCGCGTCGCGCTCGATCTCTTGCAGCACGCCGAACGCCTTGCTGCGGGCCGCCGCCGCGATCTCGGCCGGCAGGATCGGCACGGCGGCATCGCGGTCTCGATGGATGGCGTAGGCCTTCAGGGCCGCGCCCGCCTCTTCCCAGACGCCGACGCAGGCCATGCGGCGCGGCACATAGATCTCGGGCGCGGGCGGCGTCCAGGAAGACGCGGCGGCGGATTGCGTGCTCATGCAAAGCTCCTGTCTGGATGGCCTGGCGTTCAGGCGATGAAACCGGCCGCGCGGAACACGCGGTCGTAGATGTCGCGCACCACGTCCTGCTTGCGCTGGTTGTACTGCGTCATGTCCTGCGTATCGCTGGCCGCGCCCTGCTTGGCCTGCGCATACCGCTGCCGGTCCTCGGCGCTGCCGCGCAGCCAGTCGCGGAACATGCGATGGCGGATCGCCTCGGGGCAGTCGGGGCCGAACACGTGCAGGTTCACGCGCGGCGAGGCCAGTTGCAGGCAGCGGTGCTGGTGCCAGGACGGCTCGCGCACGCGCAGCTCGTAGCCCAGGGTCTCCAGGGCCGGCACGTACAAGTCCTCGCGCGTGGGGTCGGCCACGGCCACGTCGATATCGATGACCGGCTTGGCCGGCAGGCCCGGCACCGAGGTGGAGCCTATGTGCTGGATGTCCAGCGCGATCGGACCCAGCGCGCGGCGCAGGTCAGCCGCCAGCCCGTCATAGCGCGCCGGCCATTCCGGGTCGTAGGCCACGATGGCGATGGCTTCCGGCGCGGGCTTGCCACGGACCCAGGGATTCTCGTCCGGGTCGGAATCGTAGTGGCGCATGATGGCTTCGGGGGTGGGCATGGGCATCGCGGACTCCTGGGAAGCACGCCAGCATACCCGAGCCCCGCCGCCCCCGTCGGGCGCGCATCAGCGCCTACGCGCGCTCCGACGCTGGCTGCGCGCGGCGCCAACCCGCGGTTTCGTCACGCTTGTCGTGGGTGTATTCCCACTCCGTGTCGCAACGCGCGCAGACGAACAGCTCCTGCCGCGCGCCCTTGCGGGCCGCCTCCATGCTGCGCACTTCGCCCAGGTGGACCAGGTGCGCATGGCCCGCCGCGCCGCGCCTGTCGGGTTCGATCTCCGAGCAATCATTGCAGGTTGTCATTCCTCTTCCTTTCATTTTTCTTTCATTGAAAGGGAATGCTAGGAAATCGGAGCCGGCCAATGTTCAGCAATTCTCACCTCCTCTTTCCGCTGCCCCGAAAAGCTGCCTGATGATTCCTCAGTCTTGTGCTAGCGTTGTCGGCCCTTCTTCCCGCACATCAGCCATGGGCCTGTTCAACCTGATCGACGCCGCCGACCACTTGCCAGAAGAGTGGAAGTCCCGAATCCTGGGCCAATCCGGCGCCTGCAATATCAAGATCCTGAGGATGAATGCCCAGCCCTATCCTGACGAAACGCACCATTACAACGAAGCGTTGATCGTCATCAGCGGCAGGCTATGCCTTTCGGTAGACGGCAACACAATCGACGTATCGGCGGGTGAAATGTACCTGGCGCCTGCGGGGGTCCCGCACGCGGTGCTGCCTGGCAGCTACGGGGTGCTCATGATCGTGGATCCAATCGGGAACTGAGGCGACGCTCATTCCTTTGCGACCGTATCGGTACGGCTCGCTTTCGCGCCCCGCGAACTCTCCCCGCAAGATTGCCCGGCCGTGTCGGGCCCAAGTTCCGGCCATTCGAGTCAACGCCTTGCAGCCCTCGCGCACGTCGGCCTTCGCCGCGTTCCATGACGCGCCAAGGCAACTCGTACGCAGTGGAAGCCCCCAAAAGTTACATTTAGTTAAAAATGACACTTAATGTTTATTTTTTTACTAAAAATCGGCCAATATGAAAGCAATAGCTTCATTCTCGATCATAGAGAGTCGTCGATGCAGCGAGTGGGGGCGATTTAAGGCTATCGGCGAATTAGATTGCGTATGTCATGATCTTGAGTCCTGTTACGATACTACTCTTCGATACATGCTTAGTCCCGTAATGCATCGCATCTTCCTGTCACACAGAAGTGCATGCAAGCAACCCAGAAATGTGTCCCATGCTCCAAATGTCTCAAGCGACGTCCTCAGTCGCAAATCTCCCACCCGATCAGCCGATAAGCCAACAAAGCCCAATTTCTTCCGCCGCATTGGGGTGGAAACCGATCGCCACCATTACCTGGCGGCACTATCTCGCGCTTGCTCTGGCATTGGGCATCATTTGCGCCGCGCTGACCGGCTGGGTAGTTTGGCGCTTCGGAGCAACCGCGGTGATGACAATTGCCCAACCCTCCGACGCGGACATCGAGGGATTGAATTTCGGACGTGGACGCGACAATCTGCCACGGCTTACCCGCCAGGATGTTTTCGGTACGTATGCGCAAATGCTTAACATGGTGAGCAACCAGCGCGCCTTCTTCGACGCCGAGATCCTGCCCATGTTGCCCGTACCCGTGACGGCTCAGCAACAGGCAGCAGCCTTCAATAAGTTCAGGCTCGGCCTGCAAATTTCGCAACCGGACCGTAGCGGCAACATCGCAGTGAAGTATCGCGCTCCCACGGCCCTGGAGGCAGAGACGGGGCTTTCCCGGTATCTCGATTTCACGAGCGCGGTCGTCAAGAAGAACCTCTTCGCCGAGGCCCGGAGGCAGATCCGGCATGCCGAGGAATTGCAGCAAATGGCGCTGCATCGAGACAATGCGTTCGCCAGGGAAACCATACAGACGGAGTTGGCGGAAGCCCAGCGCGCGTTGACAATTGCGCACGCGATACAGTTGCAGCAAGAGTCCAAGGACGGCTCGTCCGCCAAGGACGCCTCGGCGCTCAGTGGCACGCTCAGGTATCGCCGCGGCGAAGCAGCCTTGTCAGCGGAGGTCGACACATTGACGCGCATCCTGGCGAATCCCGAAGCCGTACGGACAGGAAACACGGCCTCGCTTAAGGAATCCATCATGTTCTACCAGAACGCCAACGACATACTTGAGCGGGCGGACATCAAGCCCTCGCTGCTGGATGCCGTTGTCGTGAACAGCAAGCGCGACGCCATTGCGCCGTTCGCTGCACTGGCCGGCATGATCGGTGTCCTGCTGGGACTCTATCTGGTATTTGTCATCGCATCTCGCCGCAAGGCTGCCAACGAGCAGTTCCCGCAGGCAGTCTCACCGGCACACTGAACGACAGCACGCCGCCGCGCCCGCACGGCGCTTGAGCGGCATGCAAGCTGAACCCGTCCGCCTCGCCTCACATTTTTTGTTCCGGCGTCGGGCGGCAATCTCCCAAATCTTAGCGATTGTGGATTCAGACGGTCAGTGCAGCACCCTATTGAAAGCCTGATAAGTAGAGGTGTGCAATGGTCAGTATTTACGGTGCCATGACCGCAGAGAGGAAGTCTCGGATCTGGGAGCTGTGGCGCAAGTGGCCCCCGATGAGCTCCATTGCATACGACATTGCCAAGCCTCCCGCGACCGTTTTTTCATATCTTCTGTACCACGGAGGCATCATGCCTCGGACTAGGACTCGCCGTGCCGAATGCCTATCCATTGAAGAGCGAGAGTCGATCTCTCGAGGACTGGCCAATGGCGCGAGTTATCGAGCTATTGGTCGCGAGTTGAACCGGCCAGCATCAACGATCTCGAGAGAGGCTCGTCTCAACGGCGGACCAGCGAAGTACCGGCCGTATGATAGTGAAAAGCAATTTTTTAAGCGAGATCAGCGCCCGAAACCATACTTGCTATCCGGTGAGTCTGAGCTGCGCAATATCGCGACACGTTGGTTCAAGCTCGCGGCGTCCTCCGAGTATTAGAAATAGCCAAGCGCAAAAGAAAAAAGCCGCTCTAGGCGGCTGATTTCACTGAATTCTGTGGGGTGGCTGATGGGACTCGAACCCACGACAACCGGAATCACAATCCGGGACTCTACCAACTGAGCTACAGCCACCACTGGTACTGCTTTTTTTTGCTTCTTTTCTTCCACCGCCCCGATGATTTTCATCACCCGGCAGCAAAGAAGCGAAATTCTAGCACAGTTTTTTCCGCGAGCGTAAGCCCTCTCCTCGAGTCGCCGTAATCCGACATCTTGCTATCCTTGCGGCTGGCCCATTTTCGGGTTGGCCCATATGGGGCCGGCCCACCCCGGAGACCCGCTGACCGCCCATGGACCTGCACGCCATCCTGCTCGAATACTGGCCGCACATCGTGTTCGTCGTCAGCCTGGCGGCCGGCGCCGGCGCCGCCGTGCATGCGGCCATGACCAAGCAGGACGTGCGCTCGGCCATCGGCTGGGTGGGCCTGACGCTGCTGTCGCCGCTGTTCGGCGCGCTGATCTACGTCGTGGCCGGCATCAACCGCATCCGCAAGACGCGGCTGTCGCAGCAGCGCGACGAGGCCATGCTGGAGGACGCGGCGCAGGTCGAGACCGCACCCGTCGACGTCGCGCCGATTTCCGGATCGCAATTCGCCTCGCTCAAGGTGCTGGGCGACCAGGTGAGCCGCTTCCGGCTGCTCGGCGGCAACGCGGTCCTGCCCCTGGCCGGCGGCGACGAGGCCTACCCGGCCATGTTGCGGGCGATCCGCGACGCCAGCCACGCGGTGGCGATGCAGAGCTATATCTTCGACAACGACCCCATCGGCCGCGAGATGGCGCAGGCGCTGATCGAGGCGCATGAGCGCGGCGTGCAGGTGCGCGTGCTGATCGACGCCATCGGCTCGCGCTACTCGCGTCCGCCCATCGTGCGCATGCTGGCGCGCGGCGGCGTGCCGGTGGCGCGCTTCATGACCAATCCGCTGGGCGTGCTGCGCATGCCCTATGCCAACCTGCGCAGCCACCGCAAAATACTGGTGGTGGACGGGCGGGTGGGCTTCACCGGCGGCCGGAACCCGCGCGCCGCCCTCCGCACCACGCGCGCGCGGGGCG
>NZ_JAGTJY010000122.1:0-17887 GCF_018195695.1 Achromobacter sp. Marseille-Q0513
ACGTAGGGCGTCGATGCGTGGGGGGGAGCGGTTATCGGCGCCGTCTAGTGTAGGGGCAGTCTCGCGCCGATTTTTTCCATACAAAATAAATAATAAAAGCGTGCAAAATCGATCCTTGCCTTGTATTGCTGTTGGATAAGCGCAAATAAACACCATTAAATATGGCTTCTGTATGAGATTAATGTCGCTGCCTCCGGGGCATTATCGTTCCCGGCTCGCCCCGTTCAAGGAAATTTCCGGAAGCGCTGACACACCCTGTCAGCGATCAACGGTAGAGTCGCGGCCAACGTTCATCAGAGTTGTTTTCCATGGCTGTCAACGCGCACGACACATTGGCCCTGCGCCTGGCGGAAATTCTCCGCCTTCTGCATTTGGGCGAACCGCTGGACCGCCACGAACTAGCCGGGCGCTTCGGTGTCAGTGAGCGGACGATATATCGGGACCTGAATCGCCTGGGTGACATGGTGCTTCCCCAGGCAGATGGCCGCTACCGGCTCGCCGAGGCATACCGCAATCGCTTGTCGCCCGGGGATTTACATGCCTTCGCACAGATAAGCGGTATCGAGAGAATGTTCCCGGCCGGACCAGACTGGTCCTGGCTGGAGTTGCTTCGGTCTGGCAAGACCGGGCTGCTGGTACGGGACTCGCATGTGGAAGCGGACCGGCCCGGCAGCCGGGATTTCCGTGAATTGAAACGTGCCGTCGAGAATCGTCGGCGCTGCACCGTGGTCTATTCCGGGCGCAGGCGGCTGCTTGAACCGTACCGACTGATTCACAACAAGGGAATCTGGTATCTGGCTGCCGTTGACGATGGCCGGGTCAAGAGTTTTGCCCTGAGCCGGATGGCGGATCTGCAGGTATTGGACGAGACGTTCGTCCCCGATGCCGATATTCATGCCCAGGTCGAAGAGGACGAGGATGTCTGGTTTGGGCAATCGCGATTGGCCGTCACGGTCGCGGTCGGCCGCGGCGGCGCCTATTACTTCAAACGGCGGCATGTCCTGCCACACCAGGAACTGATCGAAGATCGGATCGACGGCAGCTTGCTGCTTCGCTGCCGTGTCAATCATCCCAATCAGCTGCTGCCGATTCTGCGCTATTGGATTCCCCATGTGCGTGTGGTCGAGCCTTCATGGTTGCAACAGCAGCTCCGTGACGAACTGAACCAGTATTTGCAGTCAACATTGTCTGAATAGGATCACATTCATGAATCAAGCTGTGGAAAAGCCTCGCAATGACGAGGGTGTTGGCGAGCAGGCGCTCGAGCATGATCAGATTGCACAGGCGGAAAGCGTGTTGTTTGAAGACAAGGAGGCCGCCAAGAAAACCACGGCCCTCGTCAGTTCGTTCGTGGCTTCCTGCAACGCGCGTGGCGAAAAACCTCTCGAGCAGTGGTTGAGCGATGAGTTTCGCAAGTATCCGACCCTGTGGAGCAGTGAAGAGGAACTGCTGCAATGCTCGCGCGAGATCATGGCGTCGACTGGCGCATTCAATCGTTCGCGCGAATCGCTGCAGTTGCATCTGGACAGAGGGCAAAGCAAGGCTGCCTGGCTGGCCGGTGAAATCGAGAAAAATGCGGGCCTGGCGGGATCGGTGAATGTGGGGCAGTACGCTAGCGGCATCGACCAGGCGCTGAGCGAGGCCAACTACAACGCGCGTCGCATCATCATGACGCAGACTGGCGCGATCAACCAGAATCAGAACCTGGATGGTTTCATCGCCGAACAGCATCACGTCGATACATTCAACATTGACGCCGCCGCGAAGGGCAGCGACTTCAGGGCGCGGATGGTCAACTCGCGCGAACCGAATTCCGTGGATATCGAGATCGTCGATGCCCAGGGAAATGTCGTCAACAAGTACCAGTCCAAGTACGGTTCAGACGCCAACCAGACGGACAGCCTGTTCGACCGGGGCGATTATCAGGAGCAGGAGCGCCTTGTCCCGGAAGGCCATGGCGCCGACGTGCCCAACAGCACCGAGCGCATCGAGGCCGATGGCGTGCAATCCCGGCCCTTGTCCAAGGAAGAAGCCAAGCGGCTCCAGGAAGAAGCGCAGGCCAAGGCGGAATCGCGCCAGTATGAATGGAAAGATGCCAATCGCATCGAAGTGGCCAAGCAGATCGGCAAGCAGGCGCTGCTGGGCGCCTGCATCGCGGCTGGCATGCAAGGCGCGCGCATTCTGGGGCGGCGCGCATGGAACAGCCTGAATGGCCGTGAAAATCCCAGTGCCGACGACGATTTGAAGGAGTTCTTTGAAAGCTCCCTGCGCGCGGCTGGCAACGTCGCGGCGCAAGTATCGGTGTCCGGTGCCCTAGTCGTGGCGGTGAAGAATGGTTGGCTCGGCGCCGCGTTGCGCAATACGCCGGCCGGCCTGATTGCCAACATCGCCTGCGTCGGATTGCAGAATGCCAAGGTGCTCTACAAACTGGGCAAGGGAGAACTCACCCAGGCCGACGCCCTGGACGAGATCGGCAACACGACCGTTACGGCCACTGTCGCCATCATGGGAGCGACCAAGGGGGCTGCCCTGGGCGCCGCGCTGGGCACGGTGCTTGGCCCTGTCGGCACCGTGGTCGGCGGTTTCGTCGGCGGCGTGGCGGGCGGGATCGCAGGCGGACATATCGGCGAGAAGGTCTACTCCGCCGGCAAGGCGATTTCCAAGACGGCCATCAGTCTGCTGTCCAAGGCCGCCCAAGGCGCCGGGCGCGTCATGGAGTCGGCGGGACGCGCCCTGCAGTCCATCGGTTCGGCCATTACCTCGCTCTGGTAAAGATCATGGACCTGCTCGAACTCAAGGAAAAGATAACGCGGCACCTGATCGCCGGCTATCCGGGATTGTTCATCCAGTCGGGGGAAGAAAGCCGGGTCGACGCCATGGTGGCCGAGGTTGCCGACGCTTTGCTGCTCAGTCCCAAGGAATGGAACCTGGGCTACGGCTGGGTTGATTTCTTCAACAAGCAGCCCCGCGACGGCCAGGAGCGCAGCATCGAGTTGGCTCAGAGTCTTCCGGCGCTGCTGGATGATGACCTGGACGGAAAGCTCATCGTCATCAAGGATGCGCGCGCCGCGCTGGAGAACCAGCCGCTGGCCACGGCGCGCCTGAAGCAGCTGCTCAATCGCATCCAACGCCACCATCGCGCGAAAGCGGCGGTCGTCCTGGTGTCGGAAACGCTGCATATTCCCGCGTCGATCGAGGCGCAGATTACCTTGTTGCCCTTGATGCTCCCCCGGGGCGACGAAATCGCGGCGCAGATCGATGAGGTCAGCCAGGGACTTGAGCTGCGTGTCCCCGACGCGTTGCGGCAGCGCCTGATCGCGGCCTGCAGCGGCCTGAGCCACGAAGAGATCCGATCCGCCCTGGCGATGCTGCGACAACAATGCGAACAGGTCGATGAGTCCGCGCTGGCGCTGATTCAACGGGAAAAGGAACAGATCATCGCCAAGAGTGGCGTCCTGGAAATGGTCAAGGTCTCCGAGAGCGCCAGTGACATTGGCGGCCTGGAGAACCTGAAGTCCTGGCTCAACCGGCGGGCGGAGATCTTTCGCCGCCTGGACAAGGCGGCCGTCGCGGGTATTCCGTCGCCAAAGGGCGTATTGATCGCCGGGATGCCCGGGTGCGGAAAATCCCTGACAGCCAAGGCCGCCGCCGGAATATTCCAGCTGCCGCTACTGCGTCTGGATATCGGTTCGCTGCTTGGGAAATACGTCGGCGAGAGCGAGCACAACATGCGCCGCGCCTTGACCATGGCTGAAACCGTCAGCCCTTGCATCCTGTGGATCGACGAGCTGGAAAAAGCCTTCGTCGGCATGAACAGCAGCAGCGGGTCCGAAGTGTCATCCCGGCTGTTTGGTTATTTCCTGACCTGGATGCAAGAAAAGAGCGGTGCGGTCTTTGTCATCGCAACCGCGAACAACATCACGGCATTGCCGCCCGAGCTACTGCGCAAGGGACGCTTCGACGATGTGTTCTACGTGGGCTTTCCGAACGCGGGCGAGCGCGGCGAGATACTGAATATCTATCTCAAGAAGGACGGCCTGGCGCTCACCGAGCAACAGCATGACGCGCTGGTTGCGCAATGCCGCGACTACGCGGGCGCGGATATCCAGAACGCGATCAACGAAGCACGGGAAGCGGCCTTCCTGGACAACGGAACGCCGCTGACGTGTGAACACATCGAGTCCTCCATCCAGCGCACCGTGCCCTTGCGGGAAACCCTGCGGGACCAGGTGAACAAGTACGAAGAGCTATTCGAGAAACTCAAGCTCAAGCCAGCCTCGAAGATCGATGGCCTGAGCGTCGCGCAGATGATCAAGATGGTGGACGATCCCAACGCCCTGCGACGCGGCGAAGTGGCCCGCAATCCAGATTGTCCCGACGATCTGTTGGAAAAACTGGCTCAGGACCCGGAAATCGACATCCGGAAAGCGGTCTACCAGAACCCCAATTGTCCCGAGCGCCTGCTGACCTTGCGCATCAATATCCTGGACAATCACGCCGGGTTCGATCTCGATCTGCTACATCAGGCCTGCGTGCATCAGAATGCGCCGCATGATCTGCTGGCCGCGCAGTTCGATCGCCTGAAACTGACGCCGGGCCACAAGCTCTTGTTGGCTGAGCGCAGCGGTCACGATGCCTTGCATGGCCGGCTGCTTGCCGACAGGGACCCCGCTATTCATCGCCACCTGGCGCGCAACCGGGCATTGAGTACGGAAGTGCAGAAGCGACTTGCCGCGGATACGAGATCCGAAATCCGTGAAGATCTTGCCGGCAACGAAACGCTGCATCCCGACATTCAGGCGCTGCTGAGTCGGGATGGCGATGATCTGGTTCGAGAGGCGCTTGCCGACCTGAAATCGCTGACTGAAGCCGTCCAGCTCTCCTTGGCGAAGGACGACAATATCGACGTCAGGATCTGCCTGGCGCGACGTGGCGATCAGGCATTCCTGCCGGATGCGGTGCAGCTGGAACTCGCCAAGGATGATCCGGACGTGCGCCGCGCGCTTGCCAGAAACGACAGCCTTGGCGCCGGCGCGCAACAGATGCTGGCGGAGGATGCAAGGGAAGAGGTGCGCCGGGCCCTGGCCGGCAACCCCTGCCTGGTCAGCACCACGCTTCAATTGCTGGCCGCGGATACGCAATCCGTGCAGACGGAATTGGCGGGCAACCGGCATCTGGGCGTAACGTTGCAGATGGCGCTGAGCGAGAGCGAGGTTGAGGACGTCAGGGCAGCGCTGGCGGACAATGCCCAGCTTTGCAGCGAAGCGCAGATCCGGTTGGCGCGCGATGCGAGCGTGGAGGTGCGCAGGAATCTTGCCGCCAATCGAGCCTTGACGGAGGCCGCGCTCGAAATATTGATGCATGACGAGAATGACCAGGTGCGCGAGCGATTGATGCGCCGGGGACGCACGGTGCCCGCCGCCGTGCAACGGCACCTGGCCCAGGACGCCAACGTCGAAATCCTGGTCAACCTGGCGGCTTCCGCCGAATTGGCCGCCGACGTGCAGCAGTCACTGGGCAACGGTCCCCCGGAGGTCAGGCGCGCGCTGGCCGCCAATCGCGTCATTTCCATCCAGGCGCAACAGCTGCTGCTGGAACGGGGAGACATCGAGACGCGTCGCCGTCTGGCAGGCAATCCGATGCTGGACGCGCCATTGCAGGCCCGGCTGGCGGAAGACAGCGACAAGGAAACCCGCCGCGTCCTGGCCGGCAACTCCGCTCTGGCGATGCCGGTCGCGGAAAAACTGATCGGCGATTCCGCCGACATCCAGGAGGCGTTGGCCGGCAATGAAAAACTGAGCGAATCGCAGTACGACCGATTGTTCAAGCAAGGCTCGGATGATGTGCGTGTGTTGCTGGCTGGCAACCCGCATGTCGGCGAAGCGCTGATGGCCCAGATTCTAAGATCGCAGCCTACGTCGGGTTCGACGGAAAAGTTCAGATTTGCCCTGGCTAAAAATCCCAAGATTCCGGCATCGCTGCAAGATGCCGTATCGGCGCTGAACGATGGCTCTGAAGCATTTTTTATCGAGTTTGCGGCAAATCCCTCGTTGCTTGAAGGCACGCAACTGGCGCTCGCAGGACATGCGAGTCCTCGGGTTCGTGAAGTCCTTGCGGCCAATGAGAACCTCAGCTTGAAGGTCCAGAAGATCCTGCTCAAGGACAAGGCCGTCTTGGTGCGTAGCGGTCTGGTACGCAAGAATGGCTGGATGGCCGCGGAAGTGGAGTGGACACTGGCGGAGGACGAAAATGTCTCCGCCCGTCTGGCTCTGGCCGCCTGCGATGGCTTGCGCCGGCGCACGCAGCTGGTGCTGGCCCAGGACAGGGATGCGAAGGTGCGGGCGCGCCTGGTCGAGCAGCGCGACAGTTTCGTCTTTCGAGGTATCGGCCGCAAGGCACAGGAGATGCTTGCCAAGGATCGAGACGAAAAGGTCCGGCTTGCACTCGCCGCCTACGGCGGATTGGAGCTGTCCGCGCAGCGGATACTGGCGACCGATGCGTCCGTGAATGTACGAAAACGGCTGGCCAAAGGAAATGACAACCGTCTTTTCACGGCCCTCGGCGAAGACGCGCAGTTCATTCTGGCCCACGACAAGGACGCAGCGGTACGTCTAGAACTGGCGGAACAGCCGGGACTGTCGTCAGAGGTGCAGTGCCGGTTGGCGGCAGACCCCGACAGGAGCGTAAAGTTGCGACTGCTTCAAGCGCACGACTTTCTCCATCCTTTGTCCATCCCCGCACAACTTCAATTCGTTCGGGATCCGGACTCCGAGATCAGGGAGGCCTTGATCAATCTCCTGTTCGGCATCCTGGATGTGCCGAGCGCCGAGGAAGTGTATTCCGCGCTCTCGGAAGATCAGGAAGGCCGGGAGAGGATCATCAGGAATCTGGTGATCTTTCGCCGTTGGGGCAAGGTCAGCGAATCCCTCAAGCAGCTGCTATTGAAAGACGCGCCTGCCGGAAAAAGAGCCTCGCTCGATGCCATCGCGCGCGACAGGGAAGACTCTCGGGAGGAAGTCGATACGGGCGAAGGCTAGATAACAGCCGATGGCCCGCTTCGGATCAGTCTATCAATGAGCGTGCGGCTCGAGGTCGTTCATTCCAGCCGCTTGTCCGGGAGAGGGCCTAGTCTCCGGAAACGTCGGATGCTTCTTCGGGAACGACAAGATGCCGTTTTCCCGCGGCGGCAAACAGCGCCTCGATCTGCGTCCGGCGGCGCGCGCCGGAATCGATGAACCGAACATCGACGCTCAGCAACCCCGGCAAGGCAGGCAGGAAGGCAAACTGCTCGGCCTTGAGCTTGGTGTTGATTTCCTGGAGCGTCAGCGTCTCCAATGCCGGCAGCGTTTGCAAGGCTTCTGGATTGCTCCAGGTCTTCAGGCGATTCAAGGCCAGCGTGCGCAGCGCGCGCATGCCGGACATATCGGGCAGCCGCTGCAGGTGCGCCGCGCCCTGCACATCCAGGGCTTGCAGATGCGAGAACGCCGCCAGCGCGTCCAGCCCGGCGAGCTTGGGAATCGAGCTCAGGCACAGGCTTTCCAGGGCAGGGCGGTTCAGCAGGGACAGGTCCTCCGGCGCAGGGCAGCCGTCCAGTGTCAGCGAGCGCAAATCGGGCAGCGAGGCCAGCAAGGCGTCCGTATCCAGCCGCGAGCTGCCGGCGTACAGGCTTTGCAGGGCATGGCAATCGGCCAGGGACTCCAGACTCTTGAACGCGCCATGCAGTTCCAGCGCCCGCAGATTGCCCAGCGACGGCAGGAAGCCCAGGCCGTGGGACTTGCCGCCCTTGAGCGTCAGGCTTTCCAGCGTGCGCAGTGACGCAAGCGGCGTGAGCGGCTGCGCCTTGTCCAGGCTGATTTCCAGCTTGCGCACATGGCACAAGGCAGCCAGCGCGCGCAGGTCTGCATCGGTGAACCGCCTGTCATCGCCGACGCGCCAGACGCGCAGTTGCAGATCGGGACGCTGCGCGAATACCTGCGCGTCCAGGTCGGCCAGCTGGGCCGGCGCGTCCACGCCAAAGCCGAAGCCGATGCTGCCGCCATGGCTGATCCGCGTGGCCGCGTCGGCGATCAAGGCGTCAGACCAGGGCAGGCCGTTCATGGAGAAAACTTGGGCGGCGTCATTCATCGGCGTGGCGGTCCTTGGACGAGCGGCGTTGGGGCCTGGGGATTATCTATGATTTCCGGGCGTGGCACGTCTTGATTCCGAGCTGCCTTGAGCCGGTCCCAGGTGAGTAAAACCCGCGCCAGCCCATGGCGCTGAAGAGCCGCGCGGCGCTGATGCTAGGCCGACCCGCCCGCTGCCGCACCCCCCATCAACGCCGCCCGTTGCCCATCAAACGCCCGGCACTCCGCCTTCAACCATTCCGAGAAAATCCGCGTGCGCCGTTCCTCCGGCCGCCGCGACAGCAGCACGTACCGCGCCGGCGCCGCCACGTGCTTCCCAAACACATCGACCAGCCGCCCGCTGCGGATCTCGTCATGGACCATCGCGCTGCGCCCGATCGCCACGCCCTGGTGATTCAGCGCCGCGCCGATGGCCAGGCTGGCCAGGTTGAACTGCGGGCCGTCCAGATGCTTGAGCCAGCGCGGCTGGTGCGCCTGCATCCAGGTGCGCCACTCGATGAACTCCGCCGCGCCGACCCAGGGCGAGGCGTCGTGCAGGAACTCCACGCCGTCCAGCGACTTGCCGGCTCGGAACTTCGGATGCGCGGCCAGGTACTCGGGCGTGGCCACCACCAGCAGGTATTCGTCCAGCAGCGCGTCGGCCTGCAAGTGGCCGTAGTCGTCCGGGTCGTAGCGGATGGCGATGTCGATGTCCTCTTCGTCCATCAGCTTGCGATCCACCGGCTGGAATTCCGCTTTCAGCCGCACCGACACGTCCGGCTGCAGGCGATGGAATTCCGTCAGGCGCGGCATCAGCCATTGCAGCGCGAAAGAGGGCAGGCAATTGACTTGCAAGGCTGACGTGGGCAGGCCCAGCCGCTCGATCTCTTGTTGGATGTCGCCCAGCGCGCGGCTGACGGTGGCGTGCAGCTGTTCGCCCTTGGGCGTGAACTTCAGCCCGCGCTGCTGCCGCACGAACAGCAGATAGCCCAGCCGGTCCTCCAGTTGGCGGATCTGCTGGCTAACCGCGCTTTGCGTCAGGCTCATGGCCTCGGCCGCCCTGGTGAAGCTGAGATGGCGGCCCGCCATGTCAAAGCAGCGCAGCGCGCCCAGCAGCGTGGAATCGAAATGCACAGGCATAAAGGGAGCAGGAATAAGTCAGGCTAATGGCGGAATTAGAAATCATCGCTATTCTTGCACGCCGCCGGCTTCTACGATCTGCGCCTGTCCCTTCCCATGCCCGCGCCAGATGACCGTCAATCTCGATCCCCAGTTATTAGCCCAGCTTCAATCCCGCACGCCGCTGTTGTGGCTCAATCCGGCCCGGGGCGGCCCGCTGCCCGACGACGCGCCGTCGCTGGACCTGATCGACGACGCGCAGCGGCGCCTGGTGCGCTGCGCGCCGCTGCTAGCCGAGCTGTTTCCCGAGTTGGCGAATGCGGCTGGGCAGATCGAGTCCCGCCTGATGCCCGCGCAGGCCTTGCAGCAGCAACTGGGCGGCGCTTCGGCGTCCGGCAACTGGTATCTCAAACGAGATGACGAACTACCCGTGGCCGGCTCCATCAAGGCCCGTGGCGGTTTTCACGAAGTGCTGGCCCTGGCCGAGTCCATCGCGCTGGAGCACGGCCTGCTGCCCCACGCCGACGCCGACCGCCGCCTGCTGGCGACGCCACAGGCTCGCATGCTGTTCGGCCAGTACGCCGTGACCGTGGGCAGCACCGGCAACCTGGGCATGAGCATCGGCGTCATGGCGGCCGCGCTGGGCTTTGACGCCGTGGTGCACATGTCCGCCGACGCCAAGGAATGGAAGAAAGACCGCCTGCGCCAGCGCGGCGTGCGCGTCATCGAGCACGCCGGCGACTACGCCCAGGCCGTCGCCGCCGGACGGGCGCAGGCGCTGGCCGCGCCGCGCAGCCACTTCGTCGACGACGAGCAATCCGAGCTGCTGTTCTTCGGCTACGCCGCCGCCGCGCGCGGCCTGGCGCGGCAACTGGCCGAGGCGGGCCGCAAGGTCGACGCCGAACATCCGCTGTTCGTCTACATCCCCTGCGGCGTCGGCGGCGCGCCGGGCGGCATCACCCATGGACTCAAGGCGCTGTACGGCGATCACGTGCATTGCTTCTTCGCCGAGCCGGTGGCTTCGCCCTGCATGCTGGTGCAGCTGGCCGCGGGCATGCAGGCTCTCACATCCGTCTACGATTTGGGCCTGGACAACCGCACCGAGGCCGACGGCCTGGCGGTCGGGCAGGCGTCGGAGCTGGTGGCGTCGCTGATGACGCCGCAGCTGGGCGGCGTCTTCACCGTGTCGGACGACGAGCTGTACCTGAACCTGCTGGCGCTGAAGGACAGCCTGGACGCCGAGGTCGAACCCTCGGCCGCCGCCGCCGTCTCGGGGCCGGGTTGGCTGCAGGGCTCGGCCGCCGGGCGCGCCTATGCGCAGGGCCTCGTCATGGCCAAGGCCACGCACGTCATCTGGGCCACGGGGGGATCGCTGGTGCCGCGCGACGCGCTGCGCGGCTTCCAGGACCACGCCAGGACGCTGCGTCCTCGCCGCGCGGCCTGAGCCGCCACGTTCCGCTATCCCGCAGATCCCCGGTATCCAGCAGATATCCAGCAGATATCCAGCAGATTCCCGGCTGATCTCCGGCAGATCCCCGGCAGACCCCCATACCAACAACGACATTCCAAGGAGACAACCCGTGAGCGCCAGCGCTTCCCTATCCGCCGGCCGGGCCGCAACGCCGGACCAGCAAGCCTTTGAAAACGCGACCTACAGAAAGGTCGCGCTGCGGTTCATTCCCTTCCTGATGCTTTGCTACGTAGTCGCATACCTGGACCGCATCAACATCGGCATCGCCAAGCTCAACATGCTGGCGGACCTGCAGTTCAGCGAAGCGGCCTACGGCCTGGGCGCCGGGCTGTTCTTCATCGGCTACATGGTGTTCGAGGTGCCCAGCAACCTCATCATGCACCGCGTCGGCGCGCGCCTGTGGATCGCGCGCATCATGATTTCCTGGGGCATCCTGTCGGGCGTCATGGCCTTCGTCACCACGCCCTGGCAGTTCTACACCGTGCGCTTCCTGCTCGGCGTGGCCGAGGCCGGCTTCTATCCGGGCGTGATCCTCTATCTGACGTACTGGTTTCCGAACCGCCGCCGCGCCAAGATGACCGCCATCTTCCAGGCCGGCATCCCCGTGGCCGGGCTGATCGGCAACCCGCTGTCGGGCTGGATCATGGAACGCTTCCATCTGGTCGGCGGCCATCCGGGCTGGCAATGGCTGTTCGTGCTGGAAGCGCTGCCCACCATCCCGCTGGCCATCGGCGTGCTGCTCATCCTGTCCAACCGCGTGCAGGACGCCACCTGGCTCACGCAGCAACAGCGCGACCTGATCACCCGCGACATCGCCGAAGACAATGCCGGCCGCGAGCACATGCCGCTGCTGCGGGCGCTGCGCGACGCGCGCATCTGGAAAATCATCGCCATGACCTTCCCGGCGATGATGGCGCTGTACACGCTGGGCTTCTACCTGCCCACGCTGATAAAGGACGCCGGCGCCGAAGGCGGCGTGCGCATCGGCCTCTTGAGCGCCATTCCGTACCTGGTTGCCATGGTGGCCATGGTGCTGGTCGGACGCAGCTCGGACCTGCGCCGCGAGCGCCGCTGGCACCTGGTCTTCATCCTGGTGCTGGGCGCCGTGGGCCTGGTCGCCAGCGTCTTCGCCGGCACCAACCTGACGCTGGCCGTGATCGCGCTGTCCGTCGCCGCCGCCGGCATCATCAGCTTCTCGCCCATCATGTGGACGCTGCCCACTGCCTTTCTGGGCGGCGCCACGGCGGCTGCGTCCATCGGCATCATCAACAGCCTGGCCAACCTGGGTGGCTTCGTCAGCCCCTACCTGATCGGCTGGATCCGCGACATCTATCACAGCACCGCGCCGGCCATCTACGTGATTGCGGGCGCGCTGCTGGTCAGCGCCCTGATCGCGCTGAGCTTCGACCCCAAGAAAGTGAATCGCTGAAGAGCCCGAACCATGGCAAGCACACCCGCAACACCGCTGCGTCTGGCCGTCGCCGGCCTGATCCACGAGACCAATACCTACGCCGCCGAATTCGCCGGCCAGACCCCGCTGCGCGCCTTCGAGCAGTACAGCGGCCAGGACCAGATCCTGCAAGCCTTCGACAGATCCAACCACCAGGTCGGCGGCTTCATCGAAGGCGCGCGGCAGGCTGGCGCGGAACTGGTCTGCGCCTACGTTGGCCAGGCCACGCCGTCCGGCACCATCGAGGCCCAGGCCTACGCCCAGATGAAACGCCGCATCCTCGACGGCCTGCGCGCTGCGCTGCCGGTGGACGGCGTGCTGCTGGCGCTGCACGGCGCCGGCGTGGCCGATGGCGTTGAAGACATCGAGGGTGACCTGTGCGTGGCGGTGCGCGAACTGGTCGGGCCTGCCACGCCCATCGCCGCCGTCTACGACCTGCACGGCAACATGACCGAAGCCATGCGCGACAGCTGCGAACTGACCTTGCCATGCAAGCTGTATCCGCACACGGATTTTCATGATCGGGGCGTGGAGGCGGTGGCGCTGCTGCGCGAGATCATCGCCGGCCGCCTGCGGCCCGTGACCGTCATGCGCCGCCTGCCCATGCTGCCCTACATCGTCACCACGCAGGAAGGCTTCATCCCTGCCGAGGTCAACGCCGTCTGCGCCGAACTGGCCCAGCAGCCAGGCGTCATCGACTGTTCATGGTTTCACGGCTTTCCCTACGCGGACATCGCCGCGCCGTGCCCCGCGGTGGTCTGCACCACCGCCGGCGACCTTGCGCTGGCCGAGCGCTGCGCTGACGAAGTCGCGCAGTGGATCTGGTCGCGGCGCGAGGACTTCCGCCCGTCCTTCCCCAGCCCGGCCGAGGGCGTGGCGCAGGCCCTGGCCGCCGCGCACGGCCCGGTCGTCGTCAACGAGTACGCCGACAACCCCGGCGGCGGCACGCCCGGCGATGGCACCCACCTGCTGCGCGCCGTCCTCGACGCCCAGCCCGCGCCCGGCACCTGCTGTTTCGCGTCCATCAACGACGCCGCCGTCGTCGATCAGGCCCGTCAGGCCGGCGTGGGCGCCACCATCAGCATCTCGCTGGGCGGCAAGCAGGGGCGTTTCCAGGGCGAACCGCTGCGCGTGAATGCCTACGTCAAGGCCATCACCGACGGCCGTTTCATCAACCGCGCCGGCTCCATGTTCGAAGGCGTGCGCTTCGACCTGGGCGCGATGTGCCGCTTGGTCATCCAGGGCGTGGACGTCATCGTCGCCTCGCGCGCCGAACAGATCTACGACGAGGAACCGTTCTTCTTGCACGGCATCGACGTCAATGCGTACAAGCTTATCGCCATCAAGGGGGCCAATCACTTTCGGGCGGGTTATCGACGGTTGGCCGCGCAGATCATCTCGGTGGATAGCGTGGGGTTGAGTACTGCTGATATCACTTCGTTTCCGAGGGAGCGGCTGGTTGGAGAGTATTGGCCGCTGTCGGATCGCGCCGCGTTGGAGGACAGGCGTGGGGCGTGATGTCGAGCGGTGCGGATATCGCTACGCTTGATCGCGAAAATACCGAATCGATGCCTGCGTTCGAGTACGGAGCAGGGAGGCTAATTCCTGCGGCATCGCTTCGGCGATATCTTCTGGAAACGTGCGTTCGATGCGGTTCAACAAGTCGTCGAGGTGCGTGCGAGCTTCCTCGCGGGAGTTCCAGCCGAAATGCACTGCATCCGCAAGCGCGGCATCGGGGGATGTGTCGAACCTGCCCGCAGAGAGTTGCATCATCAGATGGACTGGCAAATGGTCTTCGTCAGCCATGTTCGGTACGACATCAAACGCAGGCGAAAGACGCCAGCATTGCGTTTCAGCGCTATAGATCGCGGCATGGTTGCGGGGGTGATCGTCATCATTCCTGACGATCGCATTGAAAACCATCCGATTGAACAGCTCTTTCAAGTCTTCAAGAGGGACGCCGATCTTGCGCAAGCCCTGAGCCAGCAGCGGGTAGCTTCTGCGCTCGGTATCTCCATGGGGATACTCCGTTCCCAGCAGGGAAGCGGCGCTGATTGCCATGTTGCGGCGTCCCCCAGCCCGATCAAAGCGCTTTATCCGCAAGACAGTGGGCGCATCCGGCTCGGCATGAAGAATGGTCTCGGCAAAATTCATCCCCGCTCGAGAACCCCATTGCATGGCGAAGTATTCGACCCATGGAACGTCGGTCGTGTCAGTGTTCAGCCTGGGCTTTACCAGCCACAAGACATGTTGATCGTCTTGTACGGTGCTTTTGGGGCGGGCTCCCCCCAAGCTCGGCGATGAGGTAAGCGCCTTGCGCATCCTGACATCTATCGGCGGCTTGTGAGAAGAAATGGCTTGAAGCTCTTTGACCAGCGCGTCAAGCTGAATCAGGCGTGGGGTCTTGAGATTTGCAATGGCAGGCTTTTTCGATGAGCCCACTGCCAGTGCGCCCCACCTGTCGCTGTTGCCGGCTTTCTCGAGATAGACGACATCCTGCGCTTCATGAGTCAGGCCTTCCCGACGATTGATGAGGGCGCGGCCCCAGGCATCGGGGCATGCGTCTCGCAATACATCATGCAGTCCATGGTAGCGATACGCGAGATACGTCGTATCGGCAATCAGCGGCAGATTTTCCGGGTCGATGGACCAGGGATGCCTTGCGGCCAGATAGCTTGGGGCATAGATAAACGTGCCAGCCTTGTCTTCCGCCCGCTTGGCCCACTTTCCCACAGTCACCCATTCATCAGAACCGGGCAATTGCAGATAGACATATAGGTATTTGCTAGAAGTACTCATGGTCTGAAGCCGAGCTGCGTGCACGAGCGTGGGGATCAACGGCTTGCCAATACTTGGCGTCAAGCGCAGGCGCCGCGGCTTCAAACATGCCGAGTACCCATAGCGCCGTCAGGTAGGTCGAGGCGCTTGCACCGGGATCACCCTGCTCGATTCTTCGCAGTGTGGCCTCGGAAATGTTCATGCGTGCGCAAAGATCAGCCGCCGTGATGCGCTGGGCAACCCGTTGGGCACGTATGCTCCGGCCCCAAGTGCTGAGACGGTGGGCAATGGCGGTGGGGACCGCGTCGGAAGAGCGCAACTTTGCGGGCATGAGGAGACATCAAAAAAGTAGTTTTAGCTAGCTTAAACCACTATTAATGATGCGTAAATTCCTGAATGACCAATCATAGATGATCTTTTATGTTCTATAAAACACTATCTATGATTGATTTCTGAAGTTGGATTTCAATTGCGCTTCTTTGGTTCAGCGGGTGTGACCATCACTTGGGCGTGGACGTCATCGTCGACCCGCGCGGTACAGATCCATGACGAAGAACTGTTCTTACTGCACGGCATCGACGCCAATGCGTACGCGCTCATCGCGATCAAGGGGGTCAACCACTTGCGCGCGGCTTATCGACGGCTGGAGGCACAGATCAACGCGATGGATAGCGTAGCGCCATCATCCTCAATCCCTGAACGCGCCGGCTCCCGCAATATCCTTGGGAACCAGGCATCTGTGTTTCTTCGGGTTGCTCATATCGCAGACAAAGAACCACGCGGTCCAAGGTCCTTGAATCGCGTCCGCCGTCAGTTGGGACTTTTTCGCCGGTATGACGTCGCTGAGGCCATACCTGAGGGGATTCAGGCATTGGTTGATCGGTCCTGGCGCTTCAAGACAGAACGTGACGGCCACGGGCATCGCGCAATCGTTCTGAATCCGCTTGTACGCGTCCGACACGCCTTTGCCGCTTTGGACGATGCGCACGCATTTGCCCGAGATGTACGGCGCATGATCATTTTCCTGTGCCGGCGCCTGCTGCCGAGCACTGGAAGGCGCCGCGGCCGTTGCTATCGGCGTCTTGCCGCGCGGTGATGCGGAATCGCTGGCCGAGGGCCATCCCGCGTCACGATGGCACTGATACACCTTCAGCCGTGGCGTGATGGTGTCAGCGAAGTTCGGCGGTTCCCTGTTGATGACCAGATCGGCGCAGGCGCCACCTGAGTTCCCCTCGCACCCGAGCAATGCGCGTTGCCGCGGCGTGTCGGTCATGCCGTAGGCGGAGTACATGCGCAGCCCGTTGTTTTGAACGTTTGTGCTGGCTTCCCGCTGGAGCGCCACCAGATCCTGGAAGTACGCATCCAACTCTGCTTTCGGGAGCATTTTCTCGCGCAGGGCCGCGAACTTCAGCGTGATCGCCCCGTGAGAGGGGCTTGAAATCGTCGTTTCAACCGGGCAGTTCGCGGAGGCCGTCGATCGCTCCTTCGAACTGGCGGCGGCAGGGGTTGATGCCGTCCGTGTGGCGCTGCCGGGCGCAGCGGCAGCTTTAGGGGGAACACTGCCGCTGCCTGGGCTGCCTGCTACCTTGCTTTCCGGCGAGGCGCCTGCGGAAGCCGCCTTGTTGCTGAGTTCACCATCGACATAAAAGTACTCCTGGGCCTTCCCTTGGCGCTCCTTGGACACGACCTTCCCTTGCCAGGCCCCATGCACGAGCACGCCTGTCGCCGTGGACATCACGTTTCCATTCAAGTACTTCGTGAGGGTCCCGGCGCCTTCGCCATACCCGTTATTGCACGCGCCGCTCCATCCATATGAATAGCCTGGACTGAGCTGGGTCGCCCGCTTGATCACGCGACAGCCGGCCGAGTCGGTATGCCAAATCCCTTCCGAATGGGCTGGCGATACCGAACTCACGGCAAGAATCAGGATGGACAGGATTGCTCTGACGGTGCGCATCGATTTCCCCGAATCATGTTTTTCAGCGGCGCGCCATGCATCTGGCTTTTATTGATCGCACGACTATACGCCCGTCAGCGCCGTCCGAGTCAGTCCCGCACCAGATACGCCTCGCCGCCCGGTTTCAGATACGGCGTCAGCGCCTTGAACGGCACCTGGGCATGCGTGCCCAGGCAGGCGCCCGAGGCATGCCCCACGCCCGACACCGACAGGCTCAAGGCGCCCGGCGCCTGCGCGCCCAGCGCCAGATAGTCCGGCCACAGGTCCGCGCAATCCTCCTGGTTCGGATGCTGGTCGGCCTTGCTGGCGTCCGGCCCCTGGTCCACCGCCTGCTTTACCAGCGTCAGCAGCGCCGCGCTCTTCTCGCCGCCGAACGTGCGCTTGCCGGGAACATAGGCGTCAAACACCCGGTTCCAGTCCAGATACTCGCCGCGCAGCAGGTCGAAGGTATAGACATCGAAATGGTTGTACGGATGCGCGCCGCCGCAATCCAGGCTGCCCGATTCCGTCACGGTCATCAGCGCGCGCGACAGCCAGGTCACTTTCACATCCTCTTCATCAAACCCGCCCAGCGTGCCCGCCATGGGATTGGCGCTGGTGTACGCGGTCGCCTTGCAGTCCAGCGCGCCCAGGCTCTTTTGCCAATGGCGCTGCTCCAGCAGGTAGTTGATGCGTTGCATGACCTGCGGGTCGGGATGGCGGGTCAGGCGGGGATAGGGGAATTTGGTGCGCGGGTCCTGCCACATCTGATAGGCGACGGTGGCGTTGCCGATTTCCTTGCCGACGGGCTTGGCGTGGCCGGTGAGTTTCAGCGTGTCGTAGGGCGCGCGGGCGGAGGTGATGCCGGCGTTCAGGTCCACGTCGCCCAGGTTGATTTGGGCGGCGCGGGCTTGCTTGCGGTCTTGTTCGAGCTGGGCGGTGTCGTATTGGGCGACGCGTTTCAGGTCGAAGTGGCGTTGCTTGCCGGTTTTGGCGTCGGTCCAGGTGCCTTTGTAGGACGTGGGGGTGAG